>URVW01000075.1 GCA_900551435.1 uncultured Faecalibacterium sp. | reverse complement strand
CCTTCCTGATGTCAAGTCGTTTCGGGAATAGTATAGAAAAAGAAACCTCTTGAATGCCCATATTCCGAATCACATCATACTGCTGCTGGAATTGGCGGTAGAAGGGGTCCTCCGTGCCGTAAACGTAGAATGTTGGCGGCAGATCACCCTCGGCCAGCCAGTCCGGGTCCATGTTGCCCACGCTGAGCCGCCCATAGAACGAATAGATCATGCCCGCCGCCGAAGCGTGAGCCGGAACAGCATCCAGCGCATCGGGTACATAGCTTTCATCCAGAGCAGTGCCGTTGACATCTTCATCGTAGTGCATCAGAAATTCGCCCGCCTGAATGCCGCCTGCGGAAAAGCCCATAACTGCAATATCGTCAGGGTCAATGCCGTAAACATCCGCATTCTGCCGCACAAAACGGACAGCCCGCGCTACATCCAGCGCGCCTTCCTCCTGCGTGTAGGGCGACAGACGGTAATCTACGATGAAGGTCTGGAAGCCCAGCTCCCGTAGAGCCGCTGCCGTGGGCAGAGAATCGGTATAGTTTCCACGGAACTGATACGCACCGCCTGCCATCAACACCACAGCACCTTTCGGTTGTACTCCGGCGCGGACGGGAATTGCCGTCACATAGGGGCGGAAATCCCAGTTGTCAAAATAACCGGTCATTGCAGCTGTGAACTGCGTTTTAGCCGGAACGTTGCCTTCTTCCCACAGGTACAACGCCTGAATATGGTTAGGGTCTGCCGAGGTGTTCAGCACGGTCGCATTGTCCACTGGTTCCGGCATCTTTTGCAGCATGGCGGTACGGGAATAATCCTCAATTTTTCCAGTGCCGTAGTTGTATGCTGCCGGGAAATCATCCGGCGTTGCAACGGTGTCGGCAGAAGTGCCGATGCGCAGGTCGCTGCCTGCCGGGAACGAGCTGCTTTCGGTTTCATTTCGTTTCGTCATGGCATCCTCGATGGCGGAAACTCCGCTTTCCAAATTGCTGCCGGGGGCTTCTGCGCGGCTGGTGTCGCAGGCTGAAAGGCCGACAGCAAGTACTGCCGCGAGAAGCAGTGCAGTCCATTTTTTCGTCATAACAGTTTCCTCACGGTTTCAGGTGTTTTCTTCCCAGAACGCTACGGCATGATCGAGCCAGCCTTCGGCAGAGGTGCCGGTGCCCAAGCCAAAACCGTGGGCAAGGCCCGGAAAGACTTCGATCTCGGCAGGGGTGCCCTGAGAGCGTATGGTTTCAATGCGCCAGCGCATTACGCGTTCGTCTGCGATGTAGTCCCGGTCACCCACACAGGCATAAGTGGGCGGCTCGTTGCCGTAGACTTCCCCCAGCCCGGTGTACTGCATGATGACGGCTCCCGGCTGCGGATACGCCTGTTCACCGAAGGATGCCGTGCCGTAGCTGCCCAGCCACGCCGCCATCCGTGCCCCGGCAGAACCGCCCCAGAGGGAGTAGCCGCTGGTGCCTACTTCCAGTTCCTCCGCATGGGTAAAGACAAAGGCAATGGCCCGTGCCAGATCTTCGCAGGCGGTCTGTGCGCCGGGGCGGTAGATGAGCGCAAAAGCGTTGTACTCCTTGCGGGAAAGTTCCAGTGCATGAGGAAAGCTGTCCTGCATGGCCCCCACATACGCAAACGCACCGCCTGCGTTGCAGATGGAAAATTTTGCGCCGGGACTCCCCTTGAAGTAGAATAAGCCGGTGTCAGCTTTGTCCGGGTCAGCGGCTTTTTCGTCCTCGGTGTAAATATCGTAAAAGATGGTCTGCCCGTCCGCTGCACACTGGCGCAGGGTGTTGCAGATGTCCACTGTTTCATCCGGGTCGATGTTGTTATAGTAGGTAAGATGCAGCTGCTCCAGCGTGCCGCCGCTGTAATAAGAGCGTTCCACAGGGAAGATCAGCCGCCCATAATCACCGAAAACCGGGTCATTCCGTACGGTTTCGATGGGCGTGGTGCGGGTATAAGTTTGGGTGGTCGTTTGCATGGAATCCTTTCTTTCCGGGGTGGAGGAACTGGGTGCAGCACCTGCCCGGCAGCCTGCCAGAAGCAGCCCTGCACCCGCCAGAAGTTTTGTGAATTGCCGTCGGTTCAAAATTTCTCTCCTATCACTTGTGTTTGGAAACGATCCAGTTCAGAATATCGGCATCATCAAAGACAACATTTGCGGCAGCACGGTGTCGATTTGTTCATCCGTCCAGCCTGCGGCGGCGTAAGCATCGTGCAGACCGTTGTAGGCATCCCGTGCTTTCTGCACACCGTAGTATTCATCGCCCTGCGCCATGTAGATGTAGACCGCCACGCCGTTTTCTGCAATGGGCGCAAAACCGCCGTCCCACTGGGATGCTCCATGCAGATAAGCTGCATAAAATCACCTCGCAAAAATCAGGGAAATGGGAAAGCCGGGACGTTTCCGTCCCGGCTTTCCCTGCAACAAAGAAGGAAGAATATGAAACACTTCCTCAATGATGGAAGTTTGTGAAGATAGAAGGTTCTTTTTCGGGCAGGCCGATCTGTTGCTTGCCTATCTGGATACTCTTCATCAAAAAGGCCATGTTGCGGCCAAGGGTGCGCATGGTCTGCAAGCCCTCGGCATCTTTCTTGACCTCCTCGGCAGAGCCGCCGTAGACCATGTTCCAATACTGGCTGCTGGCCACTGGCATCCCACACATGGTAAAATATTTGTTCAGCACATCGTAGGAAGCAGTGTTGCCGCCGCGCCGACAGGTCACGACCGAAGCACCCACTTTCATGGTCTTGTCGATGTTCAGGGTACTGAAGAACAGGCGGTCCATAAAGGAGATCGCGCCGCCTGCCGGGGAACCAAAGTACACCGGTGCGCCAATGACAAAGGCATCGGCTTCAGCCAACTTGGGGGCTACTTCGTTGACAATATCATCAAAGACGCACTTGTTGGAGCCGGTGCTGTGGCAGCGGCGGCAGGCGATGCAGCCCCGGATGTCCTTGTTGCCCACATGGACGATCTCGGTTTCAATGCCCTCGGCTTCCAGCGTATTAGCCAGTTCGGTCAGGGCCGTAAAGGTGCAGCCGTTGGGCCGCGGACTGCCGTTGATGAGCAATGCTTTCATACAAACATTCTCCTTTTGATACTCTCTTTTGCGTTTGAATTACTTCAGCTTTGCGCCATCGGCAAACGCATTGCCGACCCGCTGGCCCAGCGGATAGTAGCCGTGATGGATGGGGTCATAGGTGATGGGGACAAATTCGGTGAGGTCAAGTTCGCCATCCTCGCCCAGAATGCTTTCGTCCATGCTGACGTTCTTGATCTCGCCGAGGTACAGGCTTCCTTCGATGACGTCCAGCAGCTCACACTCCAGCGTCAGCGGCAGTTCGTTGATGATGGGCGCATTGACAAAATCACTTTTTGTGGTGGTAAAACCGGCTTTTTCCATTTTATCCGGGGCATTGTGTGCGGAAACCATGCCCACATAATCGCAGGCGGTCAGGTGCTTCACATCGCCCACCGAAACGGTAAAAGCACGGTTCAGCTGGATGTTATCCGTGGTCTTGTGGCTGCTGAGGTCAATCATGATCTTGTTTGCGCCTGCCATACCACCCCATGCGGCGTTCATGGCGTTTGCGTTGCCGTTTTCATCGTAAGTACCGATGATCATGACCGGTTGGGGATACAGATACGGCTTTGCACCGAAATTTTTACGCATCGTGATTTACTCCTTTATTTAATACTCGTAATCCGGGGCGAGCAGCTTCAAAAGCGCTGCATCGTGGTGATAGACCAGCTGAGAGGTGGTGTCCAGCAGCATGGTCGCTCCGCCTTCGCGGGTGTAAGGTTCCCAAGTTGGCAGAGAGTCTGCGCTGGGAACGCCACTTCGTGCAAAATTGACCCAGATGGAGCTGAACAGGTCGTTCATAGCGGAAACGTCCGAGTGGCGGAAAATATAGGGAATCTCTGCACCGTGGTTCGAGCTGCCGTAGGTCAACAGATAGGCATAGACCGGCGCGCCGTTCTGATCCGCTTTGTGGCTCATCGTTTTGAGGATGGGCAAGCGAATCAGGGTATCCACATGGTCAGCGGTCAGGTCGGTTTTGTCCGGGTAGGCCGTTTTCAGGGCCGCAGAAAGCGCATCGGTATCCACACCGTCCGTCGAAGTGCGGTAGAAGCCGGTCCACTCGTTCAGGTTGCTGCCAATGAGCAGGGGAATGTCCTGCCCAGCATCGGCAAAGTTTGTTTCGGTGACGGGGCTGGTGGGCAGAAAATCGCCATCCACCACCGGCTCCCACTCCATCTGGTAGCCATCGGTAAGCGGTGCCGGGATCTGGAATTCCTGCGCCGTTGCGTCCAGCGCCTTGGTGGCGGCGGATTGCAGTTTGTCCACGGCAACGATCTGGAGCTGCTCGATGTTTTCAGGGGCAATATTCAGTTCTGCCAGCAGGTTTTCGGCCAGCCGGGTGCTGGCTTCCTGCGAAGTGAAATTGACGCCCACAGTCTCCGTGACGCCGCTTTCCACGATACCCTTGTGGAAGAGGCCGACGGCATAAGGCGTGGACATGAGTCCCAGCACCTTGGCACCGCCGCCGGACTGACCGAACACGGTCACGTTGTCCGGGTCACCGCCAAATACTTCGATGTTCTGCTGGATCCATTCCAATGCGGCGATGATATCCCACATGCCGACATTGGCGGAATCCTTGTACTTCTCGTCATAGGCAGAAAGGTCGAGGTAACCGAACACGTTCAGCCGGTGGTTGACGCTCACCACGACGACGTCTCCATTTTTTGCAAGCGCTTCGCCGTCGTAGCTGGAATCATTCGCCGTGCCGGTGGAGAAACCGCCGCCGTGGAGCCAGACCAGCACCGGGCGCAGACCGCCGTCGTTCAGGCCGGGGGTCCAGATGTTCAGGTTCTGGCAGTTGTTGTCCGTGCCGTCCTGATTGCCCGCGCCAAAGCCCAGTATCGAGCCTTGGGGGGACATCGGCCCGTAGCTGTCCGCCTTGAGGACACCTTCCCATGGAGTGACCGGCCCGGCGGTCACAAAGCGTTCGGCTGCCTCGGCATAGGGGACACCCAGATAGCGGTAAATGCCATCGTTGATCGTGCCCTGAAGCTGGCCTTCTGCCACGGTGACGATCTCACCGTCCTCGCCGGGGCCGGGGGTCGTATCCGGGGTGAAGCGGCTGCGGATGTAGGCCGCGCCGCCGACGCCGCCCGCCACAAGAACGCCGCCGGTCACGCCGAGGATCGTCAGAAACTTACGCCGGGAAATCTTTTTCTTTTTCATTGGAAGATACTCCTTTTAGATTTTACAAATTCAGCCCTGCGATCCAGCTTGCAATATCGCTCTCACTGCTGCCGCGGCTGAACCGCTGGCCGTCCAGCCAAGTGCCGGCGTCCGCTAATTCGGCCAGCAGATCACCGCTCTGGCCGATGCCGGAGGAAGTCGAAGTGCAGAACGGAATGACCGTTTTGCCGGTGAAGTCATTGACGGCAACAAAGCTGCTCATGGGCCATGCGGCGATGCCCCACCAGATGGGGTAGCCGATGAACACGGTGTCGTAATCGTCCCAGCCGTCCACATCGGTGCTTTCCAAAGCCACAGCACGAAGGCCCTCGTCGTTGTGTTCACGGGAAACGCGGCTGTCATTGTTCGTCCAGTTCAAATCATCGGAGGTATAAGGGTCAGACGGAACGACTTCAAACAGGTCAGCACCCACGGTGTCGGCGATGGTCTGCGCTACGCCCTGTGTAGTGCCGGTGGCGGAGAAATACACCACCAGCGTTTTGCCTGTAGTCGTTACCGTGCTGGTAGCTTCCGAAGAAGCAGCCGCGCTGGATGCGGCTTCACTGGAAGCGGCCACAGAAGAACTGCTCACACTGCTAGCGGAATTGCCGGAGCAGGAAGCCAGCAGCAGGGCGGCAGCAGATGCGCCAGCAACCTGCAAAAACTGGCGGCGGGAAATTTTATTCTTCATACGAAGCACACCTCTATCTATGTGAAATGCCGGGAATCTCAGAGAATCGCTCATGCCAGTGAGCGGCTCTCCAGCCACTGATAAATGTGATCAGCTATCTCTTTGTTGTTCAGCTCTTGGAACATGAAGTGGGAGTTGCCGGTGATGCCGATTTTCGGCAGATCGACCACAGTGCAGTCACCGCCATCGGCATTGTACTGGGCGGCAAAGGCCAGTGCGCCGTCCCGTACCTGCCGCCAGAAGCTGGTGGACATGATATCTTCCGGGCCGTTGTCGATGTAATCGCCAAAGTAGATAGCGATTGGAATACCTGCGCTCAGCAGTTTCGTGTACTGCTCCGAGCCGATGGCAGGGGTTCCGCCCGGCTCAATGGCAACAATGGCGGCAATGTTGTCGGCGGGCACATCCCAGCCGACTGCACCGCCCTGCGAGTGGGTGACGAAAATGGACTTGTGGCCGGTCAGGGTCTGCACGTCCTTCATCACCTCGCCCAGTGCGGCGGCAGAAACTGCCTGATCGAAGTCGCCGGTGTTGGGGGTCATCTGGCGGAAGAACTGATTCTGTGCAGCATCGCCCTCCGGGAACTGGGAGCCTTCGTACCGTTCCGGGGCAACACGGCCAATGCGGAAGTGGGTGTACCATGCCTGATCGCCGGGCTTGTAGTCCTTGGAGTCGGCAGACCAAGTATCGAGGAAACCGTCCGTGCTCATCTGGGCGGCACTGCCAGCCTCACCACGGCGGGGCTGGTCTACCAAGAATGCAGAGTAGCCGTTGCGCAGGAACAGATCGGCCCAGCCCTGACGGCCATCCGGGGTGGTCATCCAGCCCATGCGGGACTGTCCGTAGCCGTGCAGATACACCATCGGCCAGCCATTGCTGTCTGCCGGGATTTGATACAGAACATTAGCGTGATCCACATGAGCGGTGTTGCCTGCACGGGTAGTGTCCAGCCAGTTGGTGGTGGCATCATAAGTGCCTGCCACCGGTGCCGTGACCGTGCCGCCGGAGGAGAACATTCCTTGCTTGGCAATCGTCAGCGGGCCGTCCGGGTTCAGGCTGTTCTTTACCCAGCGGCTTACCTTGCCGTTTGTTTCGTCAATGGAAACAGGAGCCGCTGCACCCGTCAGTGCGGAAGCGGCTGCACCACCCACCATGGTGGCGGCAAAAACTTTCAGAAAACTTTTGCGCGTGATCTTATTCATCTTCATTTACCCTTTCATCTGGTTCATTTTCCGCAAAAAACTCTCCGCACCCAGCTGCAAACTGCTTGAAATTTACTTCTGATCGTCCACGGGAGGAAACATGGTGGCGAATGCCGCCAGCTTATCCTCCGTGACCTCATAATACCGTTTATCCTTGTTCAGCGTGGTGATCTCCTGCATTTCTGCATCGGTCAGCGCAAAATCGAACACATCGAAGTTGTCGTGGATGTGGGCCGGGTTCTTGGAGCCGGGAATGACCACATTGCCTGCCTGAATGTGCCAGCGCAGAATAATTTGCACGTTGCTCTTGCCGTACTTTGCTGCAAGGCGGGTGAACAACGGCTCTTCCAGCAGGCCCTTGTCAGCGTGGCCCAGCGGATACCATGCCTGAATAACCATGCCATTCTCGGCGAGGAAGGCTTTCAGTTCTTTCTGCTGGGCGTAGGGGTGAACTTCGGTCTGGAGGATGGTGGGCTTGACTTCGCAGATGCTCAGAATTTCTTTGATCTGCTCCTCGTTGAAGTTGGACAGACCGATGGCACGGACTTTGCCCTCCTTGTAAGCCTTTTCCATCAGGCGATAACCGGCAACGTAATCACCGGCAGGCTGGTGAATGAGCAGTAGGTCGATGTAGTCGGTGTCCAGACGTGCCAGCGTCTTGTCCACAGCATCGGCATCGGTGTAGAAGCTGGGCCACAGCTTGGTTTCGAGGAAAATTTCCTCCCGCAGCAGACCGGACTTCTTCATGGCGCGGCCCACGGCTTTTTCGTTGCAGTAGGCGTTGGCGGTGTCAATGAGCCGTGCGCCGTTTTTCAGCGCACTCAGCACGGCAGTTTCAGCTTCGTCCGGGGTCAGCAGGAAGGTGCCGATGCCCTCTGCCGGCATCTTGACGCCATTGTTCAGAGTAATGAATTCCATAATAAATAGCTCCTTTTGTATTTTTCGTTCCTTGATTACTTGCACTCGTTGAGGATGTCCAGCAGTTCTTCGCGGCTCAGCTTCTTGCAGCAGCCGCCGGTCAGCACGGTGGAATCGGCCACAGCCTTGAGGTCGGTGTCGGCAGGGATGCCCAGTTCTGCAAAGGTGGTGGGCATCCCGATCTCCTTGATGAAGGCCGCCAGAGCCTCCACGCCAGCCTGTGCCAGTTTCAGCTCGGATTTGCCCGCCGGGTCGATGCCCCAGACGTTCTGTGCAAAGCGGGCGAACCGTGCGGTGTTGGCCGGGAGCAGGTGACGGTACAGCACCGGGTGAATGACCGCCAGACCAGCACCGTGGTTGCAGTTGGTGTAGGCACCCAGCTGATGCTCGATCATGTGACACTGGAAGTCGGTGACCTTGCCGATTTTCAGGATGCCGTTTTCGGCCATAGCCGAAGCCCATGCCAGTTCGCTGCGGGCCTCGTAGTTGTCCTTGTCGGTCAACAGGACGCGGATGTTGCGGATGACGCTGCGCATGACGGCTTCGTTGATGTCATCGGAGAGGTTGTTCTCGTCCGGCTTGCCGAAGTAAGTTTCCATCGCGTGGCTCAGGGTGTCGAACGCACCGGAAATGACCTGCTTCATGGGAACGGACAACGTGTAGGTGGGGTCGAGGAAAGCAAAGTCGGCCTGTGCACCCCACAGGGCCCCCTTAATCTTCTTTTCCTCATGGGTGATGACCGCGCCGTTGTTCATCTCGGAGCCGGTACCGAACACCGTGACGATGGTGCCCAGCGGGATGAACTCAGTGGGACGAGTATGCTTGGTGTTTTCCAGCTCCCACAAATCTTCGTCCACCTTGGCCTGTGCGGACACCACCTTGCAGCAGTCGGACACGGAACCGCCGCCCACGGCAAGGATCAAATCCACATGGTTCTCACGGGCCAGCTTTGCACCCTCCTGCACCTTGGCATAGGTGGGATTGGGCATGATGCCGGGAAACTCCACGATGCGCTTACCCTCGGCGTTCAGAATACCGACGATTTCATCATAGACACCATTGTGCTTGATAGAACCGCCGCCGTAGGCCAGCATCACGGTATCGCCGTAGTGCTCCAGCAGACAGCCCAGATATTCCTTCACGCCACCCTTGCCGAAATAAACCTTGGTCTTGTTTTCAAACAGAAAATTGTTCATAGCCGTTACACTCCTTTATATAAAACTGGGAAATCAGACATTTTTGCCCATCTCGTAGGCTTCCTTCATGGCCGGGGAGGACATCACCTCGCCGGGCCGATATACGCCGGTGCCGTAGATGACCCCCTTTTCCTTGGCACCATTCAGGCAGGCGGTAAAGCCCCGGAAACACTCCAAGGTACAGGCCATGGCAGCACGGTTATCGTCCGCGCAGGTCATGATGAAATAGAACTCCTTGTTCGGAATGTTCGTCCACCGGGCAAGGCTGCGGTCGATGATGATCTTCATCTGTGCATCAATGGAGTAGAAGTACACTGGGCTTGCCATCACGATAACATCTGCCGCCTGCATTGCGTCCAGAATTTCGCTCATGTCATCGTTCAGGGCACACTTGCCGCCGTGGTCGCGGCAGTAATAGCAGGCATTGCAAGGCGCAATCTTCTTGCTGCGCACGAAGATCTTTTGCACTTCGTTGCCGCTCTCCTGCGCACCACGCATAAACTCACTGCACAGCAGGTCGGAGTTGCCGTCCTTGCGGGGACTGCCGGACAAAATCAAGACTTTCTTCATCGGTCGTTCCTCCTTTGAGGTACTCTCTTTTTCTGGTTCCAGTATAGCGCAAGTCTGCATTTCCCGGAATCTCCACTTTGTTCACTTGTTTGAACTCAAAGGTTCAAACAACCCGTTTGACCCCCTGATTGTAACACTTAGAGTCAGCTTTAGGTCAAGTGCATCTTTTGTAAAAAGAAAAAGCCACTGCATGATTTCTCATGCAGCAGCTTCTCGTTGCAGTGGCGTATCAGCGATACAATTCCTTGCTGGCTATTTTAGCCGCATCCAGAAAACGCTGAACGGCAGGCGTTGGATTCGGGGAGTGCAGGATACCATAGGGGATGCCGTAATCCCAATCTACTGGAATCACTTTCAGCAATGGGTGGACATTGGCCCAGCCCGGAATTGCCAGCAGCACATCGTTGGTGTTTTCGCAGCGGTTGAAGATGTCCATGCTGTAAAATTCAAAATCCACGATATTTACTTGTGGATGGTGCTGCCATAAATCATCCCGCAGTTCATCTACATAGTGGCTCCATCCACGGTGCATCAGCAGTAGATTTTCGCCGTACAGGTCTGTGATCTGCAAGCGGTCTTTTGCCGCAAGTTTATGATGGATGGAAACCGCGCAGTAAAACGGCCTGCGAACCAGTTCCAGACCGGCACATTTGCGCAGATGCAGCATCGTTTCATCAAAGATGCCGCCTACTACATCAATGTTCGTGCCGAGGTTCGCCAGAATTTCCCGTGCATTTTCCGGGGTGTTTTCAAAAGGCACAATCTGGAATTTGATGTCCGGGCAGATGGTCTGCACTTTCGACCACAGTTCCATGAGCAGCTGGGCAGGTGTCATGGGAGAGGAACCAATGCGGATGACGTTGGAATCCTCCTGCATTGCGTTCCGGGCACGAATGACAGAATCATGGCAGTATTGAATGATGTACTTGGCATCCTGATACATGGAACGGCCTGCTTTGGTCAGTGTTAGTCCCCGGCGAGTACGCTTGAACAGCTTGACACCAAGGGAATCTTCCAATAAGTTGATCTGCTTGATGATGGCCGTTGGCGTGATGTAGCTTTCCTCTGCCGCCTTGTTGAAGCTGCCTGCATCCGCCACACGGATGAAGGTTTCCAGCTGATGATTGTACATGAAAACACCTGCCCTTCGGAGATTTCTATAAGAATAAGATAACATCCGATTGTGTTAAAATCAAGAAGTGTTCCAGCAAGCAGGGCGTCCGTATATACAAACGCCATTTTTGCGTTGCAAAATGCTTGTTGGGATAGTCCCAAACCCT
>URVW01000074.1 GCA_900551435.1 uncultured Faecalibacterium sp. | reverse complement strand
GATGAGCTTGAAGACGCTGCCCGGCTCGTACAGGTCGCTGACGGCCTTGTTCCGCCATTGGGTCTGCTGGGCCAGCTGCAGGGCGGCGGTGCGCTCCTCGCCGGTCAGGGCATCGACGGTGTTCCGGGCCGCAGCGTCGGCCAAGACGCGGGGCTGGTTGGGGTCGTAGGAAGGGGTCGTGGACATGGCCAGCACGGCCCCGGTGTTGACGTCCAGCACGATGCCCACGGCCCGCGCGGCCACATGGTGTTCCTGCACAGCATATTGCAGGGCGTTTTCAAGGTAGTGCTGGATGTTGCTGTCGATGGTCAGCCGCAGACCGTCGCCCTCGGTGGGGAAGCGCTCTGTTTCATAGCTCTGCGCGAGGGTGTAGCCCCATGCGTTGACGGCGGTGAGGACGACGCCGTTCTCGCCGGTGAGCAGGTCGTCGTATTTCAGTTCCAGCCCTGAGACGCCCGCGTTGTCCACGTTCGTGAACCCCAGCACCGACGCGAGAAATTCGCCCTGCGGATACCAGCGCTTGGAGTCCTGATTGATCCGGATGCCGGTGATGCCGTTGGCTTCGCAGAAGTCCCGCACCCGGTCGGCAGTGTCGCGGTCCACGCGGTAGCGGAGCAGACAGTCGTTGGAGCGCCGGTCGCTGAATTTTTCCAGCAGAGCGGCGCGGTCCAGCTCTAATATCTCTGCAAGGCCGTCGGCGGCGAGGGAGAGTTTCTCTTCCGGCATCTCGCGGGGCGAGGCGCGGAGGGTCCAGCAGCTGCTGTTTGCCGCCAATAAAAGGCCGTCGGCGCTGTAGATCTTCCCGCGGTCGGCGGGCACGACGGTGTCCCGCAGCTGCTGCCCAAGGGCACGGTCGGCGTACCAGCCATCGCTGTGCAGCTGCAAAAAGAACAGCCGCACCGCCAGCCCGAAGCAGACGGCGCAGAACAGCACCGCGATCATCCGCGCGCGGCGGCGGAACGCCCGTTCCGGAAGGGTGCGGAAAGGCTCGGACATCGTATCACTCCTTTGCCCTCTCAGTCAGCGCTTGCGCGCTGCCAGCTCTCCCAAAGGGCGAGCCATTGGCATGTCGGGTAGATTTGCGTGTTATCGCCTTCGGCTCCTGCGCAGCATGGCCCTGTCCTCATTGGCAACGGCTGCTTGCCCTTTGCCGCAAGGCCCGCCGCCTTCTGAACGGATGAGCCTGAGCAGCCAGCAGGACCAAGACCGGCCCGCCAGTGGCTCTCCCTTTGGGAGAGCTGACGCCGAAGGCGGCTGAGAGGGGCGTCACCTTACAAACTTATTCCTTTCTCCCCCAAATAGACTAACCGCCCCCGCCCCGGCGTACAATAAAAGGACCGGGGGTGATACGATGAAAGCTTCTTTGGCCGCACAGCGGGGCGGAAAGCACCGCACGCCGGTGCGGGTACTGCCCGCGCCGGACCTGCCGTTTCTGGTGCTGGTGCTCACGCTGGTGGGCTTTGGGCTGGTGATGCTGGGCAGCGCATCGGGGGCCGTGGCGCTGTATCGGCGGGGCGACGCCTTTGCCTATCTGCGGCCCCAGCTGCTCTATGCGGCGATGGGCATCGCCGGAATGGCGCTGGCCAGCCGGGTGGATTACCACATCTTCCACAAGCTGGCATGGCCGATGCTGGCACTGTCGCTGGTGCTGCTGACGGCGGTGCTGTTCATGCCCGAGTACAACGGCTGCAAGCGCTGGCTCGTGCTGCCGGGGCTGGGGACCCTGCAGCCCAGCGAGATCGCAAAATTCGCGGTGGTGCTGGTGTTTTCGCACATCATCTCGCTCAACCATGACCGGATGCAGAGCTTTTCGGTGGGGGTGCTGCCCTTTGCGCTGGTGCTGGGCGTGGTGGCAGCGCTGATGCTGCTGGAGCCGCACTTGTCGGGCACGCTGCTCATTCTGGGCATCGGGGCCGTATTGATGTTCGTGGGCGGGACCGGGCTGCGCTGGTTCGTGCTGGCGGGCGTGAGCGGCGCGGCGGCCATTGCGGCGGCGGTGGTCATCATGCCGGACTTGGTCCCCTATGCGGCGGACCGTCTCCGCTCGTGGCAGGACCCCTTCGCCGACCCGCTGGGGGACGGACACCAGACCATCCAGAGCCTGTACGCCATCGGGTCCGGCGGGGCCACCGGCCTTGGGCTGGGCAACAGCCGCCAGAAACATTTGTTCGTGCCCGAGCCGCAGAACGACTTCATTTTTTCCATCGTCTGCGAAGAGCTGGGCTTCGTGGGGGCGTGCGCCGTGGTGGGGCTGTTCGTGCTGCTGCTGTGGCGGGGCATCACCATCGCAGCCAAAGCGCCGGACCGGTTCGGGGCGCTGCTGGTGGTGGGGTTCGTGGTGCAGGTGGCCTTACAGGCCGTGCTGAACGTGGCCGTGGTGACCAACACCATCCCGAACACCGGCATCAGTCTGCCGTTTTTCTCGTCTGGCGGGACCAGCCTGATGATGCTTCTGGGCGAAATGGGCGTTGTCTTGTCGGTTTCGCGCGGAGAAACTTGATGGGAAACTCCATTTTGCTGTGAAATGGACATTTTGCCCCTGCTCTGCATACCGTGGGGTATCTTTTGCGAATGGGGGCTGCGGATATGGAAAACCGGATCGTAGTGACAGGCGGCCGTCCGCTGAACGGCGCGGTACGGGTCCCGGCGGCGAAAAACAGCGTGCTTCCGCTGCTTGCGGCGTCGATGCTCTGCGGGAACCGGGTGCGGCTTCGGGCTGTGCCGCGGCTCTCGGATGTGGATGCGTGCATCGCGCTGCTGCGCGGGGCCGGGTGCGCCGCCCGGTGGGACGGGGAGGACGTCGTGGTGGACGGCCCGCCCCGGACCAGCACCCTTCCCGGAGAAACTGCGGGACAAATGCGGGCTTCGATCTTGTTCTGCGCGCCGCTGCTGGCGAAGCTGGGCCGCGCCGAGACCCAGCTGCCCGGTGGGTGCAAGATCGGCGCGCGGCCCATCGACCTGCATCTGGCCGGTCTGCGGCAGATGGGGGCCGTGGAGTGGGAGACGGTCCCCGGAAAGCTGGTCCTGACCGCGCCGTCCGGGCTGCATGGGGCCGAGATCACCCTGCACTTTCCCAGCGTGGGCGCGACTGAGACGCTGCTTTTGGCGGCGGTCTGCGCCAAGGGAAAGACCGTCCTGCGGGGCGCGGCGCGGGAACCGGAGATCGTCGATCTGGCCCGGTTCCTGAACCGGTGCGGCGCGGCCATCGAAGGAGCGGGGACATCCACCCTCTGCATCGAGGGGCGGCGGGGGCTGTCCGGCTGCGAATTTTCGCCCCTGCCCGACCGCATCTTCGCGTCCACGCTGGCCTGTGCCGTGGCGGCGGCCGGAGGGCGGGCCGAACTGCTGGGCTGTCCGGCTTCGCTCTATGCGCCGGTGCTGGAAATTCTGGGACAAATGGGATGCCGGGTCGAGCGCAGCGGCGAGGGGGTGCGAATTTCCCGGTTTGGGCGGCTGTACGGGGCAGGCCGGGTGTTCACGGGGGTCTATCCGGCGCTGGCCACTGACGCCGCCCCGCTGCTGGCCGCCGCCATGCTCTGCGCCGAGGGCGAGAGCAGCATCGAGGACGTCATCTTTGAGCGGAGATTCGGCTGTGCCGAAGGCTTCGCGCGGCTCGGGGCCGACGTCCGCGTGGAAGGACGGACGCTTTTTATAAAGCCGGGACGGGTGCTGAACGGCGCATTTCTCGAGGCGCCGGACCTGCGGGGCGGGGCTGCGCTGGTGCTGGCGGCATTGGCCGCGCGCGGGACCAGCACGCTGGCCGGTTCGACCCATATCGACCGGGGATATGCCGGTTTTACAGAAATTTTGGCCTCTTTGGGGGCACAAATTCGTCGGGATGCCGCGCCCGAAAATGTCTCTGCGAAAAAAACATCTTCAAAAAAGCAGATTTGTCTTGCAATCGGAACAAAAAGATGATACGATACAAGTATATAAATGTAGGTTTGATATAATTCTGTGCGAAAGCTCAGGTCTACGATAACATCCGTAATGGAGGATAAAAGATATGGCACTCATGCTCGACGAAGAAATGGACGAAAACGTTACGACGATCAAGGTCATCGGCGTGGGCGGCGGCGGCGGCAACGCAGTCAACCGCATGGTCAGCGACGGCCTTCAGGGCGTCGAATTTATCGCAATGAACACCGACCAGCAGGCGCTGGCCAAGAACCATGCTGCCACCAAGGTGCAGCTGGGCTCCAAGCTCACCAAGGGCCGCGGCGCGGGCGCCGACCCCGAGATCGGCCAGCGTGCCGCCGAGGAGAGCAAGGATGAGATCGCAAATGCCCTCAAGGGTTCGCAGATGGTCTTTATTACCGCCGGTATGGGCGGCGGCACGGGCACGGGCGCAGCTCCGGTCGTGGCCGAGGTGGCTCACGATCTGGGCATCCTGACCGTCGGCATCGTCACCAAGCCCTTCTCGTTCGAGGGCAAGCGCAAGATGGGTCTGGCCGAGCAGGGCATCGCAAATCTGCTGATGCATGTGGACAGCCTGATCGTCATCCCCAACGAGCGCCTGAAGATGATCAGTCAGGAAAAGATCACCCTGATGAACGCCTTCCAGGCCGCCGATAACGTTCTGCGTCAGGGCGTCGAGTCCATCTCGGCCCTGATCAACGTGCCGGCCTTCATCAACCTGGACTTCGCCGACGTGCGTTCCATCATGAAGGACGCCGGTTACGCTCACATGGGCGTGGGCAGCGCCAAGGGCGCCGGCAAGGCTGAGAACGCCGCCAAGGCCGCGATCTCTTCTCCGCTGCTGGAGACGAGCATCGCGGGCGCACACGGCGTCATCATCAACATTACATCCAGCCCCGACATCGGCTTGGAAGATGTCGAGACCGCTGCCGGCCTCATCACCCAGAGCGCACATCCCGATGCGAACATCATCTGGGGTACTGCGTTCGACGAGAACCTGTCCGATGAGATGCGCGTGACCGTCGTTGCCACCGGCTTCGACAACAAGATCCCCGAGGGTCTGCGCAGCACCCTGAACGGTGCGACCGGCGCAGCAAGCTCCACCCCGTCGGCGGTGTTCAGCTCTGACGTGGCCGCCGCCAAGAGTGCCGCCGCTGCTCCTGCAGCCGGTGCATCTGCGGCCGCAGCAAAGCCGGTGGAAGAGGAGAGCAGCGACAACCGTTATTATGACGAGCTGCTGGCGATCCTGAACAAGCGCAAGTAAAAAACAGCGATGAACCGCCCGGGAGGGGGCGTGTCTCTTGCGCGGGAGCGGAGGAGGGCAGAGGATGGTACCGCAGGACCTATGGCTGCGCACCGAATGGCTGAGCTGCCGTAAAAACAGCGTGCTGCGCTGTGTGGAGCGGTACAGTGCCGCTGCCGCAAGCGAATACCGCCGCGCTCTGCGCAAAGTGCAGGAAGTGGAGGAGAACATGGCGCAGGTCGAACTGGAACACGGGAAGCACATCCCGTGCCAGCAGCCGACGGTACAGATGCAGTCGGCAGAGCTGGAAGCACTGAACCGCCGTCTTTCGGCCGCCAATGCCGAGATCCGGCGCTATCAGACCCGGCTGTTTGCTTGTGAGCGCGAAGTGGTCGCGCTCCGGCAGGAAAACGCCGAACTGGAAGCTCTGTGCGAACAGGCGCGCAAAAACGAGCTGCTTCCCCCCAAGAACCCCCAGCCTCCCGTGCTGGACCAGCCGGGACTTCCGGTGATCGTGTTCCGCCCCGGCGAGCACGACAAGGCAGACGAACCGGCGGCTCCTGCCCCTGCGGCAGAGACGCCCGCCCCGCAGACCGCTGCCCCGGAACCGCCGCCCGAGCCGGAACTTCCCCCTTCGCCCTTCGAGCAGAAGGACTGGAAGCCGACCACCAAACTGGACCGGCTCTCGGTGGACATCGTCAAACAGCTGGAAGCCCTGATGGGATAATGACAACTGCAAAAGACCGCCGCAACCAACGTTGCGGCGGTCTTTTTTGAACCTCTCCCGTATAGCGTTGTCACAAAACGAACCTCTCAGTCATCTTCGGTGACAGCTCCTTCGTACAGCGCTGTTACACGACGAAACCTCTCAGTCATTGCTTCGCAATGCCAGCTCCCCTAAGTAGGGGAGCCACTGGCGTGCCGGTTTTGGTCCTGCTGGATGAACAAAGTTTCTCGAAACCCAAAAAGAAAGCGCTCCGCTGTCTAGCCTGACAGCATCTGTACGAACGCCCTTGGTTAGAGCGTAGTATAGATGCCGTTTGCCTAAGCAGCGGAGCACTACTGTTTGCGAAAGATAAAACTTCAGGTGTCCAGCAGGGGTTGCCCGACCTGCCAAAGGCTCCCCTACTTAGGGGAGCTGGCATTGCGAAGCAATGACTGAGAGGTTCGTCGTGTAACAGCGCTGTACCGTGGAAGCCAGAAAATCCGAAATTCTCTAACTGAGAGGTTACTTCTTCTGTTTCAGCTGTTCCGCCAGCTCTTCCCGCGGGGTGACGTACACGGTCGTATAGACCTCGTACAGCACCATGCCGGGTTTTGCGCCGTTGGCCTTCCAGATGTTCTTGACCTCGGTGGTGTCCACTGCGACCTTCGCGCCTGTTCCGGCCTTGAAGGTGCTGGAATACAGCACAGCCAGTTCGGCGGCTTCCTGCCGGGTGGTGTCGGGAATGTCCTCTCCCCTGCTCATGACCACGACGTGGCTGCCGGGAGCTTTCTGGACATGGAACCACAGGTCCTTGCCGCGTGCGGTGTGGAGAGTCAGCTTGTCGTTCTGGGCGTTGTTCCGGCCTACCAAGATCTCAAAGCCGTCGCTCGACGTGAACCGCAGGAAATCGGCCGGTTTCTGCCGCTTGTCCCGCTGCTTGTAGTACTTCAGGTAGCCCTGACTCTTCAGCTCGGCGCGGATCTCATTCAGTGCCGCTTCGCCGGACGCCGTTTCCACTTCGTAGAGGACGGTTTCCAGATAGGCGATCTCTTTTTCGCCCTCAGCCAGCAGGTCCACCAGCATCCGGGCCGCGGTCTGCTTCTTCTTATAATTCTTGAAGAAGTTCTGCGCGTTCTGGCTGGGCGTGAAGCGCAAATCGAGCGGGATGGTGACTTCTTTTCCCTCATCGTACCAGTTGGGCACGGTGATGCTCTTCATGCCCTTCTGGGCCAGATAGAGGTTCGCCGAGAGCAGCTCGCCGTACAGGCGGAGCTTCTCGCTCTTGCCGCTGGCGGCCAGCTCTTCCTGCCGCGCCGCCTGTTTGCGGACCGCGCGTTCATACATATTATGAACCGCCTTGTGCAGTTCCTTGCTCTTGGTGCGCAGACGCTCGGCGCGGTCCTTTTCGGCGTAGTAGCCCTCCAGCATCTCGTTGAAGGACGCCCATTCCTTTATAAGATAGGAATCCCCGTACTGCTTGGGGCGGAAGAAGGTGAACTCCACCGGCTTCCCGTCCGGCGCGGTGACGCTGCACGGACAACCGCCGTTCTCGTGAAGCTCTTTCAGCTCGTCGATGGCCGCCATCAGGCGCTTTTTCTGCTCTGCAGTCAGTTCATTGGCCAGCAGATGTTCGCCGTCGAAGGCACGCCATGCAGCTTCGCGGCAGACCACCGGGCCGACGCCCGCGACGGTCTTGTTCAGGGCATCCGCCACGGGCAGGTCCCGCTCACAGGCCGCTGCCACGATGGACGCCGAGCTGACCGCCAGAAAATCCGGGCGGGCCGGTTTGGGCGGGACCGTGTAGGGCAGTCCCGGAAGGAGCTGACGCACATCGCTGTCCTCAAAATCGACCCGCTTGAGCGCATCAATGATCTTGCCGTTCTGGACCAGCACCAGATTGGAGTAGCGGCCCATCAGTTCGGCACAGAGGATGTTCCGGACCAGATCACCCATCTCGTTGGTGCACTGGAACTCGAAATACACGATGCGGTCGCCGGGTTCCATCCGCACATCCAGCAGCTTGCCGCCGGTCAGGTGCTTCCGCATCAGCATGCAGAACGAGGGCGGCGTTTCGGGGTTCTCGAAGCTCTCCTCGGTCAGGCAGACCCGTGCCGAGCCGCTGCGCGCCGACAGCAGCAAGCTGTAGGTATCGGTGCGGGTGCGCAGAGTCAGCACCAGCTCGTCGCGGGTAGGTTCAAACAATTTTGCGATCTTGGCATCGGTCAGGGTGGTTTTCAGTTCCGCCGCCGTCAGCGCCAAGGTCGCCGCATCTAACGCCATAATGTTACCTCTTTTATATATAAGTATAAGGGTCGCGGTTTTCGGTGCTCACTAGAACTTCCAGTTCCTGGAACGCGGCCCGCAGACGCTCGGCTACCGCCGCCGTCACGGGGAACTCCGTGGCGTAGTGTCCCGCTGCGATGAGCGAGAAGCCCAGCCGTGCCGCATCACAGGCGTGGTGGTGGTTGGCTTCGCCGGTCAGCAGACAGTCCGCGCCCATCGCGATGGCATCCTCGAACAGGCTCCCGCCCGCGCCGCTGATGACGGCCAGACGCCGCACCGGCATCCCGCTGTCGGTATATTTCACCTGTACCGCTTCGCCTTTTTCCGGCAGATTGCAGCGCTTGGCCAGCTCCCGCTGGGCCTTTGCGGCCAGTTCCGGCACGGTGGTGGGTTTGATCTCGCCCACCCGGCCGCAGCCTTCTGCAAAGACTTCCAAATTCTTCATTCCGAAGATACCCGCCAGCACCTCGTTGACGCCGCCCTCGGCAGCATCCAGATTGGTGTGCATACAGATGGCCGAGATGCCGTTCTGCACCAGCTGGAAAGGCACATCTTTCGTGCCCAGCCGCTTGAGCGGGCTGAAGATGACCGGGTGGTGCGCCACGATGAGCTGACAGCTCTTTGCCGCCGCTTCCTGCACCACTTCCGGGGTGATGTCCAGCGTGACCAGCACCTTTTCCACCGGCCCGCCGCAGTCCACCAGCAAGCCGGGATTGTCCCAGCTTTCGGCCAGTTCCAGCGGGGCGATGCGCTGCATCGCCTCATAAAGTTCGTTTACCGTTCTCATAGTTTCACCTGCCCTCTTCGTTCTCTCCGCAAATTTTCCGTGTGCGGGCCGTTCACTCCTTCGGGGAGATCGGGCGCGGATCGGCCTGAGAAGGCGTTTCTTTCAGCAAGTTGTCGATCTCTTCCGCCAGCGGCGTTCCGTCCGGAACGCCCAGACGGAACCGAGGCAGCTTTGCTTTCTGCCACGCCGCATAGCCCTCGCCTTCCGGATACTCACCGGTGCGGCCAAACAGGCATTCGGTAAAGGTCGGCGTTTTCCGTTCGCCGGTGTACTCCGCCGCCATCACGGCATACCAGCGCCCCGCCGCTTGGACCGGACGGTCTGCTTGTAACGCGAAGCCATGCTCCCACAGCCAGCGGCGCAGTTCGCTGTGGCGGGTGGCCGGGACCATCACCACGCGCGGCCCGCCGATCTCCGACACCCACGGGGCTTTCTCGATGATCTCCCACGTCGTCTGTGCCGACACGCCCGCCAGCACGATGGTCCCCACTTCTCCCGCAGACAACACAGAAAGACCGTCGCCGAGCCGAAGCTCAACGCGGTCTTTGCAGTCTGCATGTTCCAGCGTCTGGGCAGCCTTTGCAAGGGGGCCGGGGCGGAGGTCTGCGCCGATGACCTTGGGGTACTTCCCCGAAGCCGCCAGCACAGCGGTCAGCTTGCCGTGGTCACAGCCGATGTCGGCCACCGGCTTTCCGGGCAGGACCAGCTCCGCTGCTGCCGTCAGACGCGCATCCAGCGTCGGCAGCATCAGGCCTTCTTGGCAGCCAGATGCTCGTTCAGCTTCTCGATCAGCTCATCGCAGTCCACGCCGTGCACTTCGCAAGCCTCCTCGATGCTCTCGCCGCGGGATGCGGGACAGCCCAGACAGTGCATGCCGATCTCCATGAAGTACGGAGCGGTGGTCTGGTCCATGTCCAGAATGTCGCCGATGATGGTCTGGCGGGTCACCTGCTTGACAGCGGGCTTCTTCTCGTCTTTCTTGAGCATATCAAAAATATCAAACATGAGGGTGATTCCTTTCTGTGTCAGTGGTTTTTGCGACCCAAAGGCCGGTCACCTATACTATACCCCAATAGTAGGTATTTTTGCAAGTGGTATCTGCAAAATATGCAAAAAGCCTCCCTCCGCCTTGCGGCAGAGGGAGGCCAAGCGATTCAGATCTTATAAATCAGCGCTTAGTTCTGCTTCATGCGAGCGAAGCAGTCAGAGCAGTAGACCGGACGGTCCTCACGGGGCTGGAAGGGAACCTTGCAAGCCTTGCCGCAAGCTGCGCAGACAGCATCGAACATCTGACGCTCACCGCCGTTGTTGCCGCCACGGACACCGTTCTTGCGGGCGTCACGGCAGGGCTTGCAGCGCTGGGGCTGATTCTCAAAGCCACGAGATGCGTAGAACTCCTGCTCACCAGCAGTCCAAACAAACTCCTTGCCGCAGTCTTTGCAAACTAAAGTCTTGTCTTCGAACATAGTAGTATCTCCTCTTTGTTTAGTTCTTGCCCACGGAAGGATTGTAACCATACCTTTGGTTTTTAGGGACCATCGCGCTGATCGTAAGCTACCAGGGGCTTGAATGATAGAACATCCTCTGGCTGAGGACTCCCCTATTGTACCGTTCTTTTTTTGATTTGTCAACCAAAAAACAACCCTTCGACTCCGATTTTGTGGATTCCGCCCAATAAGACAGACTTTGCATCGTTCAAAACAGCAAAAGAGCCGCGCTCCCTTGCAGGAACGCGGCTCGAAAAAAGCTGCTTCGGAGTCCCGATTACTTCTCGATGACTTCCTTGGTGTCGCGGGCGATCATCAGCTCCTCGTCGGTCGCGATGACCAGCGTGCGGACCTTTGCACCCCAAGCGGTGATCTCGCAGACATCGCCCTGCGGATGCTTGTTCTTGTCGGTGTCGATGCGGATGCCCAGCCAATCCATGTGGTGGCAGATCTTAGCGCGGGCGATGGCGTCATGCTCGCCGATGCCGCCGGTAAAGACGATGGCATCCACGCCGCCCATGGCAGCGATGTAGCCGCCGATGGTCTTTTTGATCTGATAGTTCAGCATGTCGGAAGCCAGCTGTGCGCGCTCGTTGCCGGCAGCAGCTGCCTCTTCGACGTCACGCTTGTCACTGGAAACACCGGAAACGCCCAGCAGACCAGACTTCTTGTTCAGGATCTCGTCCAGCTGATGGCCGGTGATGTTCAGGGTGTACTTCAGGTAGTTGACCACAGAGGGGTCCAGAT
>URVW01000073.1 GCA_900551435.1 uncultured Faecalibacterium sp. | reverse complement strand
GGGCGGAATCCTAGGTTCCGGGCTGTTCGCGGAGAAAGCTCCCGGAGATGCGGCCCATGCTGCTTGGCTTAATAGGTATGTTCACATACCTGATGGATCTTTTCCCGCAGCGCCACGAAATCCGAAAAGGCTTCCGGTTTGTTCTGCGGCTGGCGGAGCAGGGCTGCTGGGTGGAAGGTCCCCATGAAATAAACGCCGTTCTTCTCGATGAACGTGCCGTGCTCCTTGGTGACGGAAAAATCCGTGCGGATCATCCGCTGGGCGGCGACGCGGCCCAGACAGACCACGATCTTGGGCCGGAGCAGCCGGAACTGCTCCCGCAGCCATGGCATACAGGCTTCGCTCTCGGCGGGCAGCGGGTCGCGGTTCTGCGGCGGGCGGCACTTGACGATGTTCGCGATATAGCAGTTCTTTTCGCGGTCCAGATCGATGGCAAACAGATATTTGTCCAGCAGCTGGCCGCTTCGACCCACGAACGGCAAGCCCTGCTCGTCCTCGTTCTGGCCGGGGCCTTCGCCGACGAACAGGACCTCGGCGTGCTCGGAACCCTGCCCGAATACCACGTTCGTCCGCGTTTCACACAGGCCGCAGCCGCGGCAGGAAAGGCAGTCTGACTTGAGCGTTTCCCAATCCATATTTCGTTAAACCTCTCACAAACTAAATGACATTTTCTTAACAACATAACGAAGGATTTTCTACTACAAAATATACCACAAAATTGCGGTTTTGTCTTGAAGTTTCCAGACGTTGTGCTAAAATAAAAAAGAAGAGCACTTTCTGTGGTGCTCAGGAATAATTGCAAAGTAAATTCGGAGGTAATCACAATGGCTGATATGTTTGCACCGCTGGTGGCCCAGCTGAAGGCGAACCCCAAGACGATCGTTTTTACCGAGGGCAATGACCCCCGCATCCTGGAGGCCGCAAGCAAGCTGCTGGCTGAGGGCGTGCTGAAGGTCGTGATGGTCGGCAACGAGGCTGAGTGCAAGGCTGCTGCCGCTGCCGGTGGTTTCGATATTTCCGCTGCTGAGATCATTGATCCCGAGAACTATGCTGGCTTCGATGAGATGGTCAACACCATGGTCGAGCTGCGCAAGGGCAAGCAGTCCGCTGAGGAGTGCACCGCTCTGCTGAAGAAGTCCAACTACTTCGGCACGATGCTGGTCAAGATGGGCAAGGCCGACTGTCTGCTGGGCGGCGCTACCTACTCCACCGCTGACACCATCCGTCCCGCTCTGCAGCTGGTCAAGACCAAGAAGGGCGCACATCTGGTCAGCTCCTGCTTCATTCTGGACCGTGACTTCGGCGAAGAGGGCCTGAAGCGCATTGCTATGGGCGACTGCGCTGTCAACATCGACTACACCGATACCGTGGACAAGGCTACCGGCGAGGTCAAGGTCTCTGCCGCTTCCAAGCTGGCTGAGGTCGCTGTTGAGACCGCTAAGACCGCAAAGCTGTTCGGCATCGACCCGAAGGTCGCTGTCCTGAGCTTCTCCACCAAGGGTTCCGGCAAGGGCGGCACGGTCGCTCTGAGCCACGATGCAACCATCAAGGCTCAGGAGATGGATCCCGAGCTGGCTGTTGACGGCGAGCTGCAGTTCGACGCTGCTGTTTCTCCCGAAGTTGCACAGACCAAGTGCAAGGGCAGCAAGGTCGCTGGTCAGGCCAACACCTTCGTGTTCCCCTGCATCGAGGCCGGCAACATCGGCTATAAGATCGCTCAGCGTCTGGGCGGCTATGCCGCTTACGGCCCCATCCTGCAGGGCCTGAACGCTCCCATCAATGACCTGTCCCGTGGCTGCAACGCAGACGAGGTCTACAAGATGAGCCTCATTACTGCCTGCCAGTCTTGAGCTTTTCTGACAATAAGCGCATCTGCCCCCGCTGGGATGCCCCGGCGGGGGCTTTTGTGTTGTACGGCCCGAGGGGGCTTGCAATCTTTTTCCCGATATGCTATAATAATCTAGCACAAATTGTGCCTTGTCGGACAGCGCCTGCTGCGCGGTTCGACATACGGATGCGGGTCCTGTACGATGGGGCCGCTGTGAACCAGGTCAGGTGGGGAACCAAGCAGCCTTAAGCGGTGTGCTCTGTGCGTTTCAGATCGCCTGCATTCGTATGTCGAGCTGCGCAAGGCGGGGGTCAAACCCCGTCAGCGCTGTCCGTTTTTTATTGCAGAAAGGGGAGAAGCGGATGTATCGCGCATTATACCGCAAGTGGAGACCCCAGAAATTCGAGGACGTGGTGGCCCAGCGCGGCATCGTGACGGCCCTGCGCAACCAGATCGCCACCGGCCGTGTGGGCCATGCGTATCTGTTCACCGGCGTGCGCGGCACGGGCAAGACTACCTGCGCGAAGATCTTTGCCAAGGCAGTCAACTGTCTGCATCCGCAGAACGGCGACCCCTGCGGCGAATGCGAGATCTGCAAGGGCATCGACAACGGCAGCATTCTCGACGTGGTGGAAATGGATGCGGCGTCCAACAACGGCGTTGATGATATCCGCGACCTCCGCGACGAGACGGCCTATACGCCCAGCGCTTGCCATTATAAGGTATATATCATCGATGAGGTGCACATGCTCTCCACGGCGGCGTTCAACGCCCTGCTGAAAACGCTGGAAGAACCGCCCGCCCATGTCATCTTCATTCTGGCGACGACCGAGATCCAAAAGGTCCCGGCGACCATCCTTTCCCGCTGCCAGCGGTATGATTTTACCCGCATCGGGCCGGAAGATATCGCGCACCGGGTGGAATATATCGCCAAAGAAGAGGGCTTGGAGCTGACCACCGACGGCGCAGAGCTGATCTCCCGTCTGGCCGACGGCGCCATGCGTGATGCGCTGTCGATTCTGGACACCTGCGCGGGCGTCACGGCCAGGGTGGACGCCGATGTGGTCCGCCAGATGGCGGGCGTGACCGACCGAAGCTATCTGTTCCATATTTCGGACGCCATCGAGGCGCAGGACGGCGCGGCGGCGCTGGCCCAGCTGGCGCAGCTGCGTCAGCAGTCGGTGGACGTGAAGCGCCTGACCGAAGAACTGATCGCGCACTACCGCGCTTTGATGCTGGCGGCTCTGCCGGGAGGTCAGGCGCTGCTCTCGGGCGTTTCGCCGGAAGAGGAAGCACAGTACCTCGAAAAAGGCCCGCAGCTGGGTCAAAAAGAGGCCATCCGCGCCATCCGCACGCTGGGCAACGCCTTGGAGCATATGACGCGCGGCAGCGACCAGCGCATTGAATTGGAACTGGCGCTGTTCAGCCTGTCGGAACCGGTTCAGCAGATGGTACAGACCGTTGCTGCAGCCCCGGCCCGTGCGGCGGCTCCCCAGCCGGAAGCCCCGCGCCCGTTTGTGTCGGCCCCGGTGCAGCCCTTTGTGAGCGCGCCGGTCCCCCCGCAGGAAACGCCAAAAACAGAGCCGCCCTCCCCGCAGCCGGTTGCGGAACAGCCCGTTCCGGAGCCGGCCCCGGCCCCGCAGGAAGCGGTTCCCGCTGCCGACGACCTTCCGCCGCTGCCCGAGGAACCGCCCATCGCAGAGAGTGCGTCTCAGCTGCTGTGGGACGCTCCCGCACAGCCGGCCCCGCCGGTGCAGGAGCCGGTCCGGGAACCCATCCCCGAGCCGGTCACGGCTCCGGTGGAGCACCCCGCAGACCCGGCCCTCAACAAGCCCCGCAAGGTGGCGGCAGAGGGCATCAACCCCTTCCCGCAATGGGGCGAGGTGGTTCGGCTCTTGCAGGAAAAGGACCCCATGCTCTACACCTACCTGAAAAAGTCGAAGGGGTACTTCGATGGGACCCGTGTCCTCATCGATGGAGGAAAGACGTTCCGGGATTTCATCCGCGCCAACAAGGACAGCCAGCGGCTCATCAAAAAGCTGATCGCGCAGGTGTCCGGCGTGGCTGTGCCCATCGGCCCATATGAGCCGAAAAAGGCTGGCCCTGCCGCTTCGAATGCGGAGGAATCCCTTCATAAGCTGGAGCAGATGGGGCTGGATGTCACCATCGAGGACAGCGCGAAAAAGAAACGATAAAAGGAGAACCACTATGAAAGCAAGAATGCCCGCAGGTTTTGGCCGCCCCGATATGAACGCCCTGATGCGTCAGGCACAGAAGATGCAGGATGACATGAAGGCCAAGCAGGCCGAGCTGGAAGCTGCCGAGTACACCGGCAGCGCTTCCGGCGAGATGGTCACCGTCAAGATGAACGGCAAGCACGAGGTGCTGAGCATCTCCATCAAGCCCGAGGCTGTGGACCCGGACGACATCG
Source organism: uncultured Faecalibacterium sp. (assembly GCA_900551435.1). Taxonomy (GTDB): domain Bacteria; phylum Bacillota; class Clostridia; order Oscillospirales; family Ruminococcaceae; genus Faecalibacterium. Next base: position 7,072 of record URVW01000073.1, on the reverse strand, counting down.
AGATGCTGGAAGATCTGGTGGCCGCTGCCATCAACGCCACCGTTAAGCAGGTCGATGAGACCGCAGAAGCTGAGATGGGCAAGCTGACCGGCGGCCTGAACATCCCGGGTCTTTGATCCGGCGGAGGAAACGTCATGGGTTATAATGCAGCCCCGCTGGAAAAGCTGATCGAAGAGTTCGGCAAGTTTCCGGGAATTGGCCGCAAAGGTGCGACCCGTATGGCTTATCAGGTGCTGAGCATGTCGGACGAGGATGCCGCCGCGCTGGCGGGAGCCATCCAGAATGCCCACACCAAGCTCCACCGCTGCCGCGTCTGCCAGAACTACACCGAGGCAGACCTGTGCCCCATCTGCGCCAGCGCAAAGCGGGACCGTTCGGTCATCTGTGTGGTCGAAACGCCCCGCGATGTTCAAGCGTTCGAGCGCACCCGGGAGTATCACGGGATGTACCATGTCCTGCATGGACTCATCAGCCCGATGGACGGTATCGGGGCCGAACAGCTGACCGTGAAAGAACTGCTGGCCCGTCTGGGCGACGGCGAGGTGAAAGAGGTCATCATGGCCATGAACCCCACCGTGGAAGGCGAGGCCACCGCCATGTATCTGGCCAAGCTCATCAAGCCGCTGGGCATCAAGACCACCCGTCTGGCCTACGGTCTGCCGGTGGGCGCGAGCTTGGAATACACTGACGAAACGACCCTTTACCGGGCGCTGTCGGGCCGCGGGGAGCTGTAAGAAGCGATTTTTGGAGAGAATTTACAAATTCTTCAAAAAACGCTCTTGCAAAACCATAAAAATATGATATACTAACTAGACGATACCAGACAGAAGAAAGGAGGCGTGCCCCATGGCATCGACAAAAGAACGTCCGGCGACCAAAACGATCGCAACAAACCGGGAAGCACGCCACGAGTATTTTGTTCTGGAAGCGCTGGAAACAGGTCTGGAGCTGAAGGGCACGGAGGTCAAAAGTCTGCGTGCCGGCGGCGTCAACCTGAAGGACAGCTGGGTCGATATCGAGGACGGCGAGCTGCTGGTCAAGGGAATGCACATCACGCCCTATGACCACGGCAACATCTTCAATCAGGACCCCATGCGGGTGCGGCGTCTGCTGGCCCACAAGAACGAGATCCGGCGGCTGCATCAACAGTGCAAGCTGCAGGGGTACACTCTTGTGCCGCTTTCGCTCTACTTCAAGCATGGCCGCGTGAAGATGGAACTGGGCCTGTGCAAAGGCAAAAAGCTTTATGATAAGCGTGCCGATGCCGCCAAGCGCGACGCCAAGCGCTCCATCGACCGGGCCGTGAAGTCCAACGGCGCGTATTATTGATTCCGGGCACTTCCTGCCGGGAGACCATCCGCTTTTCCGCACATCGCAAGATGTGCGTTATAAGGGGGCGTAAAGGTTTCGACGGGGGGAGCGAGGCCTGGGCAGCGGGTAGCAGCGGGGGACCTGCTCTAAACTCCTCCAAAAAATTAACTGACAACAATAATTATCAGTTGCTCGCAGCCTGAGTGCTGCGCGTTCCGCCCACTCTTGTGTCGTGTGGGGTCGGGGCGTCCTTTAGACACAGCACCTGAACGGACCTAAGCTTTGCGGACCGGCAGGAACTCATGAAGCTACCAATGCGTTAGCCTGACGATCGGCGTGACGCGGCGGGAATGTTGTAGATCGTCTGCACCCGGAGACACCTACGCTGAACTCTTTTCGGACATGGGTTCGACTCCCATCGCCTCCACCAAATGAGAAAATCCCTCTGAGCATTCGCTCAGGGGGATTTTTCATTTGTGGTTTCGGCGATGAGGAGTCGAAAAGGGCGGCCTTGCGCAGCAAGGCAAGCAATCAGCCCAGTGGGCTGTTGCTTAGCCCGCGGGTCCTAGGCCCGTAGGAATGTCAAAGGGAACAGGCAGTAGCTATCTACCAGAAGAGTCAGCAGGACGCGCTTTACCGTGACGGCCTGATTCAACAATATCACCTCTCACGTCTATGATGAAAAGACCGCTGTTGGAGTGGCAGATCAGATTTGTAATGATTTCTTGCCGTCCCTGCAAGCCCTGAGAACGTTTTACCGCGATGAGTAAGTAGAGCACTACCTCATTTCCAAACACAAAAAGCCCAGAGTTCCGAGCATCACGCTCCCGAACTCTGGGCTTTAGTTTATGATTTGTTTTTCAGGAAAGTCATAGCCCCTAAAAGGCTCTTAAAAGCCACAACTCCCAAAAGTTTCCCATTTCCCTCAATAGTGCAGCTGTTCCGCTGTCAGAGCTTCGAGTACGGGGAGCATCGCGGCGGCTTCGGCCTTGGCGGCGGGGAGGTCCATGTCGCGGTAGTTGCCGCATTCGACCTCGCTTGCGCCGGGGATGTCGCCCTCAAAGGAGGCCATGAAGCGGAAGGATTCAACGGTCAGCTTCAGGGCGTCGGCGGGGGTCAGGCCGCGGGTCAGCAGATAGAAACCGGTGCGGCAGCCCATCGGGCCGACGTAGATGACGCCGTCCTTGTAGGCGCTGTTCCGGGCGTAGGTGGCGAACAGGTGCTCGAGCGTGTGGGCCGCGCCGGTGGAGAGATAATCGCCGTGGTTCGGCTTCTTTATCCGGATGTCCCAAGTCAGAACGTCGCCGTCCTGACGGCTCAGGTACATGCCGCGGTCCAGCTTGGTGTGGTCCACGCAGAAACTTGCAATGCGCTCCATGGACGTCACCTCTTAGCCCTGCAGACGCTGCACGCTGCCGTGAGCGCAGTCCACAGCGATGTCCAGACCGTCGCGGATGTGGCTGCAAGCACCGACTGCACCCACGATGGTGGGCTTCAGCAGAGCCTTGCCCGCGATAGCGGCGTGGCTGTTCAGACCCGGCTCCTCGACGACCAGAGCGGCGGCGTCACGGACGTACTCCAGCATCTCGTTGGTGGTGGAGGGGACGACCAGAACCATACCCGGCTTGAACTTTGCACGAATTTCGTCCAGCGTGCGGCAGACGCAGGCCTTGCCGCTGGCGCTGGCCAGGTCGGCGTTCTCGCGGCCGACGCCGACACCAGTGGACAGGCAGTTGCCGACCATGTGGATCTTGATCATGTTGGTCGTGCCGGAAACGCCCACGGGCACACCGGCGGTGACGACGGCCAGCTCGCCGTTGTGCAGGTAGCCGTTCTTCTGGGCCAGAGCGGTGGACATCTCGATCAGCTCATCGGTGCTGTGGGCGGGTCCCATCAGCAGGGAGGTGATGCCCCAGCTCAGGGACAGCTGACGCTGGACCTGCTCGTCCATGACACAGGCGATGATGGGCTGGACCGGGCGGTACTTGCTCAGCAGACGTGCGGTGTTGCCGGACTCGGAAACGGTGACGATGGCGGCAGCGTTGACGTCCTTTGCGGTCAGGCATGCGGCGTGAGCCGTTGCATCGCTGACGCTGATCTGGCCGTGAGCCTCCATGAAGCGCTGGTCGCGGTAGTGCGGCTCGTTCTCGGTGCGCTCGGCGATAGCGGACATGGTCTTGAGGGCCTCGACGGGGTATGCGCCCGCAGCGGTCTCGCCGGAGAGCATGATGGCAGAAGTGCCGTCATAGATAGCGTTCGCAACGTCGGAAATTTCCGCACGGGTGGGGCGGGGGTTGACCATCATGCTGTCCAGCATCTGGGTGGCGGTGACGATGGGCTTGCCGAAGGAGAAGGAACGGTCGATGATGTTCTTCTGAATGCCGGGAAGCTCGGTGAAGTCGATCTCAACGCCCAGATCGCCACGGGCGACCATGACGGCGTCGGCGGCAGCCAGAATGCTGTCGATGTTGTTGACGCCCTCACGGTTCTCGATCTTGGCGATGATGCGGATGTTGGAGTCGTACTCGTTCAGCAGGTTGCGGATGTCGTAGACGTCCTGTGCGGTGCGCACGAAGGAAGCAGCGATGAAGTCAAAGCCGTTCTTGACACCGAAGATGATGTCCTCGCGGTCCTTTGCGCTCAGGTACGGCATGGACAGGTGGACGCCGGGAACATTGACGCCCTTCTTGGTCTTGATCTTACCGTTGTTCAGAACGGTGCAGGTGATGTCGGTGTCGGTGACCTTCTCGATGTGCAGCATGATCAGGCCGTCGTCCAGCATGATGGTCCCGCCGACCTGAACGTCCTGCGGCAGGTCCTTATAGGTGATGGAGCAGATTTCCTTCGTGCCCTCGACCTCACGGGTAGTCAGGGTGAAGGTCTGGCCGGCTTCCAGCATCTCGACGCCGTTCTTGAACTCCTTCAGACGAATTTCAGGGCCTTTGGTGTCCAGCAGAGCCGCGACCGGCTTGCCCAGCTCGGCGCGCAGAGCCTTCAGGCGCTCCAGACGGCCGCCGTGCTCCTCATAAGAGCCGTGGGAAAAGTTAAAACGGGCCACGTTCATGCCGTTGGCGATCAGGTCGCGCAGGACGTCGCCTTTATCGGTGGAAGGGCCGAGGGTGCAGATGATCTTGGTTTTTCTCATTTCAATACCTCCAACTTTCTCTATTCATACTCTCTATCTTAACGCAGCAGCCCCGGAATGAGGCTGCATTTGGCGGTCCATGGTCTCCCAGCACCGCCGCGGCGAAAGACGCCAATAGGACTGTTTTGAAAACCATACCGCTTTATATTATAAACGCTTGGATACAATAGGGCAAGAGGGAATTTTGCTAAGAACCTGTTAAGATTTCATAAGCTTTGCCAGAAAATGCCCAGCGCTGGAAAACCCTTGCATCCGGAGGCGGATTTGCTTATAATGAAAGCAGAAAAAAGTCTCACTTCTGGGTGAGACGCCATGGAAACGAAATGGAGAAACTGAACTATGGAAAAACGCGTGTTTCTGATCGTTCTGGACAGCTTCGGCATCGGCGCGGAGCCGGACGCCGCCGACTTTGGCGACGAGGGCACGAACACCCTCGGGGCCATTGCCAAGCACCCGAACTTCAACTGCCCCAACCTGCGCAAGCTGGGCCTGTTCAACATTGACGGCGTGACGGCGGGTGAAAAGTCCGACGCACCGCAGGGCGCATTTGCCCGTCTGCGGGAGCAGAGCATGGGCAAGGATACCACCATCGGCCACTGGGAGATCGCGGGCGTCGTCAGCCCCAAGCCGCTGCCCACCTTCCCGAACGGCTTCCCGGAAGCCCTCATCCACGAGTTTGAGGAAAAGACCGGCCACAAGGTCCTGTGCAACAAGCCCTATTCCGGCACGCAGGTGCTGAAGGATTACGGCGAACAGGCCATGAAGGAGAATGCCCTCATCGTCTACACCAGCGCCGACAGCGTTTTTCAGGTGGCCGCGAACGAAGAGCTGGTCCCGGTGCATGAGCTGTACCGCTATTGCGAGATCGCCCGCGAGATGCTCAAGGGCGAGTACGGTGTGGGCCGCGTCATCGCACGCCCGTTCCTCGGGAACAGCGCTGATACCTTCTATCGCACCACCAACCGCCACGACCTGAGCCTGAAACCGCCCCGCGCCACCATGCTGGACCTGCTGAAGGACGCCGGAAAGGACGTCATCGCGGTGGGCAAGATCTTTGACATCTTCGATGGCGAGGGCGTCACCGAGAAGATCAAGACCACCGGCAACACCAACGGCATCGCCTTCACCAAGGCCCTGCAGACCCGCGACTTCGAGGGCCTTGCCTTCGTGAACCTTGTGGACTTTGATATGCTCTACGGCCACCGCCGCGACGTGGCGGGCTATGCCGCCGCTGCCACCGAGTTCGACCAGTTCCTGGCCGACTTCATCCCCGGGATGCGGGACGGCGATCTGCTGATGGTCACCGCGGACCACGGCTGCGACCCCTCTTACACCAAGACCACCGACCATACCCGCGAGTATGTGCCCTATCTCATCTGCGGCAAGAACGTCAAGCCGGGGACCGACCTTGGCACGAAGCTCTGCTTCGGGACCATCGCCCACACCATCTGCGACTATCTGGGCGTGGATGCCTCCACCCTCGACGGACAGAGCGTCCTGCACGAGATCATGGGCTAAACAACAGAACGACGTAAAAAATCCGGAAAGGACATTTCAGTTATGGGAATCGTAGTCATCGGCGCAGTTTTTGTGGACATCAAGGGATATCCGCTCTCGACCTATATCCCCGGTGGACGCAACGCCGGACGCATGGAGCAGGTGCACGGCGGTGTGAGCCGCAATGTGGCGGAGGATATCGCCAACGTGGAGCTGCGCCCCACCTTTGTGAGTCTGGTGGATGATACCGGCATGGGACAGGACGTCATCGACAAGCTGGAAAACCACAAGGTCAACACCAAATATATCCAGCGTGTGCCGGACGGCATGGGTACTTGGCTGGCCATCTTCAACAACGACGGCGACGTACATGCGGCCATCTCCAAGCGCCCGGATACCACCCCGCTGACCAAGGTTCTGGAAGAGCAGGGCGACGAAATTTTCAAGGACTGCGACAGCATCGCGCTGGAACTGGACCTCGAAAAGGAGACCGTCAAGCAGACCCTCCGCTACGCCAAGAAGTACGGCAAAAAGGTGTTCGCGGCCGTCTCGAACATGAGCATCGCGATGGAGCGCCGGGACTTTTTGCAGCAGATCGACTGCTTCGTGTGCAACCAGCAGGAGGCCGGTCTGCTTTTCTCGGATGACTACGACCATCTGGATGCAGAACAGATGTGCAAGGTGCTGGCGGCCAATGTTCACAGCGCCAACATTCCCAGCATGGTGGTCACCATGGGCGACAAGGGTGCGGTCTATGCCAAGAGCAACGGCGAATGCGGCATTGTGCCCGCCAAGAAGGTGGACGTTATCGATACCACCGGCGCGGGTGACGCTTTCTTTGCCGGAACGGTCATCGGCCTGACCTACGGCAAGACCCTTGCGGAGTCCTGCGAGATCGGCAGCCGTCTGGCGGCATCGGTCATCTGCATCACCGAAAATGTCTGCCCGCGCTTCCGCCCGCTGGAATTTGGGCTGGATATCCCGGTTGTGGATTAAGACAACAAAAAGGGGCTGTTGCAAAATAAAAATGCGATAGCAACTTGCACAAAGAAATAGTGCAGAAACAGAAACCCGGAACCCTTTTTGAGCCGTTTTGGCCCTGAAAAGGTTCCGGGTTTT
>URVW01000072.1 GCA_900551435.1 uncultured Faecalibacterium sp. | reverse complement strand
AGACGAAAGCCTTCTTGTAGCCGCGGGCGGTCAGCTCGGGAACGATGTTCTCGATGGCGCCATGACCATGGTAGGAAATGCTGTTCAGAACGATGCGATCAGCCATAATAAAAAACCTCCAAATTGACACAACAGTTGTTCCTGTCTGCGATTGACAGAAAGATAACGATTTTCCTGCTTCTTAGTATAGCGAGTTCTTTTGGAAAATTCCATTGTCAAAAGTCCCAATTTTTTTGTGAAAAGTCTACTCTTGCTCACAAAAAGCAGGTGCGCTATACTAAAAACCAGAAAGAGAGGGACCGAAACATGCTGACTTACAACATGGATGTGGATCCGGAAAGCATCTGGAAGCGCACGACCCCCAGCGAAGCCGAACTGGCCCAGCCCTATTACTGCACCGAAGCGGGGCTGTTCCATGCCCAGCAGCGCTTTTCCACGGCCCGCACGGATAAGGAGAGCTACCTGCTGTTTTATACCCTGCGCGGGGCGGGGCTGATCGAGCAGGGGGAGAGTCATGTGACCCTCAGCACCGGACAGGCGCTTTTGCTCAACTGCCGCACGCCGCAGAGCTACTGCACCGCGCCGGGGCAGAGCTGCTGGAACCACTATTGGGTCCATCTGGATGGCGTCGGCGTTGCAGCCATGGAGCCGCTGCTGTTTCCGGGCAAAAAGCTGACGCCGGTGCAGATCACCGGCGTCAAGATGCAGGAATTTTTTGAAACCGTCTTGGCGCAGATGGAGCGCGGCAACGTGGACAGCATGGTGCAGACCGGCCTTGCCCTGCACGGGATGCTGGCCCTGTGCGCGCAGAGCATCCTTGCAGAGGCCGAGACCACCAGCGCACGGCAGGTCATTTTACAGGCAGCCGAGACGCTGCGCAAAAATTATCAAAAGGAACTTTCCCTCGCGGACCTTTTGGCCGATGCCCACATGAGCAAGAGCTATTTTCTGCGGCTGTTCCGGCGGTACATGGGCACGACACCTTATAATTACCTCGTCAACTTCCGCATCACACAGGCCAAGGAACTGCTTGTCCTCACCGATCACAGCGTCAGCGAGGTCGCGCAGAGCGTCGGATTCGGCGATGCCAGCAACTTCTCGACCCGGTTCGCCAAGGCGACCGGACAAAGCCCCTTGCAGTATCGCAAAAGTGCGCTGAAAAGTGCGGGTGCTTCGGAGCAGGATCAAAGGATTTCCCCTGCGCCCCCAGTTTAACAGCCGTTTAACTTTGGCAGAGCTTCCCTTAAAGAAGTTTCGGTAAACTTTAACTCGTTTCCCGGAACTTTTCTTTTTGGAGGGATTTGAATGTTACTGACTGCATTTCATGGGTTCTGCATGGCCTTGGCCGATAGCGTCCCCGGCGTATCCGGCGGGACCATCGCGTTCATCCTTGGCTTCTACGACCGCTTTATGCCATCGCGAACGGCCCCGCCAGTCTGGACACCCCCCTGCCGCCGCTCAGCCTCTTTTGCGTCATCCTGCGCACACTCTCCCGCCCATTCCCTTTTGGAATGCGGCGATACGGGAATGGCATTTCCTTTCGTCATAACCGTTCGTTATAATAAGGGCAGAAAAGGCGCACCGAAGTGTTGCAGCACAGTCGTTTTTGCGACGCAGGACATCGCAATGGAGGAAAACCATCATAGGAAAATCTCTGACTCGAAAGATCATCGAATCTCATTATGTCAAGGGCAGCATGACCCCCGGTGAAGAAGTTTTCATCAAGGTCGATCAGACCCTGACCCACGACATCAATGCCGTGATGACCTATCTGGCCTTTGAGGCCATCGGTCTGCCGCGCGTCCGCACCGAATGCAGCGTCAGCTATCTGGATCACAACCTGCTCTACATCGACCATAAGACTCCGGATGACCACATTTATCTGCAGTCTGCCGCCAAAAAGTTCGGCGTCTGGGTCTCCCGCCCGGGCAACGGCATCTGCCACGCCGTGCAGGTCTCCCGCTTCGGTGCTCCCGGTAAGATCAGCATGGGCGGCGACAGCCACACGCCCCACGGCGGCGCCATCGGAATGCTCTGCATCGGCGTCGGCGGTATGGACGTGGCCACGGCCATGACCGGCGTGCCCATGCGGCTGAAGATGCCCCGCGTCGTGAACGTCCGACTGACCGGGACCCTGCGCCCCGGCGTCAACGCCAAGGAAGTCATCCTCGAGATGCTCCGCCGGGTCACCATCAAAGGCGGCTTGGGCAATGTGTACGAGTACACCGGCCCCGGTGCGGCGGCGCTGGAAGTGCCCCAGCGCGCGACCATCACCAACATGGGTGCAGAGCTGGGCGCAACGACCTCGATCTTCCCGGCCGACGAGCAGGTCCGAAAGTTCCTGACCGCCCAGCATCGCACCGACGCCTATCGGGAGCTTCTGCCCGACCCGGACGCCGAATACGATGAGGTCATCGACATCGACCTTTCTTCGCTGGAACCGCTCATCTCCTGCCCGCACCAGCCGGACAACGTGAAGCTGCTGAAGGACGTCGAAAAGCTCCCCGTCCAGCAGGTATTCATCGGCAGCTGCACCAACACCAGCTATGCCGACATTGCAAAGGCCGCACTCGTATTCCAAGGCCATCACGTCAACGAGAATGTCAGCTGCACCTGCGGCATCGCCTCCAAGCAGACCTACCGGCAGCTGATGCGGGACGGCTACATTGACATCCTGCTGGAAGCCGGTGTCCGGATGCTGGAGATTGCCTGCGGTCCCTGCTGCGCCATCGGCCAGACCCCCGCCACCGAGGGCATCGCCGTCCGCACCTCGAACCGCAACTTCAAGGGCCGTGCGGGCAACCCCAACGCAAAGATCTATCTCGTCAGCCCGGAAAGCGCCGCCGCAACGGCCATCCTCGGGACCTTTGCTTCTGCCGAGGACATCATGGGCGCAGAGGTCGCCAAGCTGGCCGACATCCACGAGCCGAACGAGTATCTGATCGACGATTCTATGCTGCTGCCCCCGCTGCCGCCGGAAGAGGCCGAAAAGGTCGAGATCGTCCGCGGCCCGAACATCAAGTTCCTGCCCATCCCCGAAGAGCCGGCAGACCATCTGGAAGCGCCCGTCAGCCTGAAGGGCGGCGACAACATCTCCACCGACGACATCACCCCCGCCAGCGCAGAATTTTCCAGCATGCGCTCCAACATCCCGCTGATGAGCCAGTTCTGCTACCACCGCTATGCGCCGGACTTTGCCGCCCGCGCCAAGGAGCTGGGCAAGAGCATCATCATCGGCGGCGAGAACTACGGACAGGGTTCTTCCCGCGAACATGCCGCTATCAACCCCATGTATCTGGGCGTCAAGTGCGTCATCGCCAAGAGCATCGCCCGCATCCACAAGGGCAACCTCGTCAACCACGGCGTCATTCCCATGCTCTTTGCCGACCCGGCGGATTATGACAAGATCGAGCAGGGCGATGATCTGGAGATCGAAGGTCTGCTGGCTCAGATCCCCACCCGCACCGTAACGGTCAAGGACAAGACCAAAGACTTCACCTTCACCACCAAGCTGGACCTGACCGACAACGAGATCGAAGTCGTGCTCTGCGGCGGTCAGCTCCGCTTCCTGAAAAATCAGCTGGCGGCGCAGGAAGCCGAGCGCTGAAACGCTTCGGATTCATTGCAATCTGTCCGTCCCTGTGTTACACTGAACACAGAAACGAACGGAGGGAAGCGCAATGAAAGATTCTGATTGGGAGATTTTGCACGAGCTTTCGCAGACGCCGAATCTGACCCGCGTGGCGGCCAAGCTGTTCATGACACAGCCCTCGCTGACCAAGCGGCTCCAGCACATGGAGGAAGAATTCGGCATCACCATCGTCAATCGCGGCCCCAAAGGGCTGGAATTTACCCCAGAGGGAAAATTTCTGGCCGAACAGGCCGGGGTGTATCTTGCGTTCATGGATTCGCTCCGCTCCCATCTGAACGCCATGAAGAGCGAAGCGGGCCAGAACATCATCGTCGGTGCGTCGTACACCTTCAGCAAGACCGAACTTCCCGAGCTGCTGATGCGGTATGACCTGCGGCATCCGAACGTCCGGTTTACCGTCGTGACCGAGCAGAGCAATCTGTTGTTCCGCAAGGTCCTCGACGGCGAGATCGACGTCGCCATCCTGCGCGGCGACTACGAAGGCCCTGTGGAGCAGACCTGCATTGGCAGCGACCCGGGCTATCTCGTTACATGGAAGCCCATGACCGAAGCCGAGCTTCTGGCTTCGCCCCGCATCGCCTACAAGACCAACGACCGGACGCAGGAGCTTCTGGACGCATGGTGGAAGGAGCATTTCGGCTCCGAGATGCCCGCCGGGATGGATGTCGGCTATGTAGATGTCGCGCTTCAGCTGGCCGGAAAGGGGCTTGGATACCTCCTCTGCTTCCTCCCGCAGGACTACGAGAACCCGGACCACCTCTGCCTGACACCGCTTCTCTGCCCGGATGGGACGCCGCTGGTCCGCCGGACTTGGCTCGTGCGCTCCGAAAAAGCACGCTATCTGAACGAGACCGTGCGGGATTTTATCCGCTTTCTTCAAACCTAAAAACAGACCGCCCCGCAGCTTGTTCTCGCTGCGGGGCGGTCTGCCGAGACGCCCGAGTTCAGGATCATCTTTGCCATCACGAAGTCGGTCCACGGGACCATGAACGAGCTGATAATGGTGTAGACCAAGATCGGCTTGGACATGGGCAGAACCACTTGGAAGAACACCCGCGCATCCGACGCGCCGTCCAGCTTGGCGGCTTCACGCAGGGAAACGGGAATGGTATCGAAGAAGCCCTTGCAGATCAGGTAGCCCAGACCGGACGAACCCGCGTAGACCATGATCAGACCTGCATAGGAGTTGGTCAGGTTCAGGTACTTCAACACGAAGTAGACTGCGATCATGGCCAGAACGCCCGGGAACAGGTTGACGATGACGGAAAGGTTCTGCAAAAGCTTGCGGCCCTTGAAGCGGCAGCAGCTCAGCGCATAAGCCACCATCAGCACGAAGCAGATGGAGATCACGCAGTTGATGCACACCACGACGAAGGTGTTCATGAACCAGCGCGGGAACTGCGCCACCGAGTCCGAATGGAACAGGATGTTGATGTAGTTGTCCAGCGTGTAGCCCGCCGGGAAGAACCGGCGGAAGTTGATGCCGCGGTCGGTGGAGAACGAGGTCACCAGCAGCCACAGGATGGGGAGCAGCCAGACCGCCGCCAGCAGCGTCAGGATCAGATGCCGGATGATGCTGCGGATGGTCTTGGAGATGCGGCCCCGGCGCAGCTGCGCCTCAACTTCGGCCGTATGGGTCGTTGAAACCGTTGCTTGCGTCACGAGAACGTCGCCTCCCTCTTATTGATGAACTTGAAGCAGATCAGCGTGAACAGGGCGCAGATGATAAACACCATGATGCCGATGACTGCCGCCATCTTGTAGTTGTACTGTTCCTGTGTCAGGCGGAACAGCCACGTCACCAGAAGGTCCACTTCCTTGGCGCTGGACGAGGCAAGCGCCTGATCCTTGGTGATATAGACGTCCTGCGTGAGCAGATAGATAACGTTGAAGTTGTTGACGTTCTTGACGAAATCCGTGACCAGCGCCGGACCCTGCACGCTGAGCAGGTAGGGCAGCTTGATGTGGATGAAGCTCTGCAGCGGCGATGCGCCGTCGATGACGGAAGCTTCCAGCATATCGCTGGGGATATTCATCAGAACACCGGTCGCGATCAGCATCTGATACGGCACGCCGATCCAGATGTTGATGAGGATGATCATGAACTTGGCCCAATGCTGGTCGGTCAGGAACGGGATGTGGTCCATGTTCTTGCCCAGCAGACCGATGACCTTGAGGAAATCGGTCACACCGGCGTTGGCCATCATCGTGTTAAAGATGCCGGAATCCGAGAATAAGTTCCGGACCAGAAGCAGGGTAACGAACTGCGGGACCGCGATCGTGATCATGAACAGAGTGCGCCACAGCTTGGGGCACTTGGTCTTTTTGTCATTGATGAGCATCGCGAGGAACACACCGCCGAAGAAGGTGGTGAAGGTCGCGAAGAAGGCCCAGACCAGCGTCCAGTTCAGGACCTTGGCAAATGCGTAGTTGAAGGTCAGCGACAGCGACTGGCCGCCGAACAGCGCCGCAAAGTTCGCCAGACCCACCCATGTGAACAGCGAAGCCGGCGGCATATGCTGCTGGTCGTAGTTCGTAAAGGCAACGGCGATGAGGATGAACAGCGGAACGATGGTGAACACCACCACGCCGAGGACCGGCAGGGTCAGCAGGGTGACATAGAACTTTTCGTTCAGGTAGACCACCACATCCTGACGGAAACTGTTGGTCTTTTTGCCCGCCGCGCGCTGCTGCTGAAGCTCGAAGTTCGAGATGACCACCATCATTGCTGCCGCAATGAGCGAAACGATGACCACCATGGCGATCACGCTCAACAGCAGGATGGCGAACGAGTTATCGTAATCGTTGACCTCATTTTTCAGGGTGAGGGGATTGAACTTCATCTCCATCTGCACCGTGCCGAGGGTCCCGAACTTTTTCAAAGCCGGAACGCCGGACGTGCCCAGAAAATACAGGCCCAGCCCCTGCACCACCGTGACCAGCAGCGCCTTGATCAGCTGGCCGTGGCCGATGTAGCCCAGACCCCAGATCAGGAAGGACAGCTTGGTGAAAATATCGCCATGCACCCACGCATGACCGAATTTTTGTGCGAAATCAGGCTCTTTTCCGTTCGTACGGAGCGGCGGCTGAAGGACCTTTTCTGCCACAAAAATCAACTCCTTTCCTACTCACAAATGCTTGTTCCAAAAAAGCGGGCACGCCGCAATCGATGCGCGCCCGCCGAGAGGATTCTGTTTTTACTGTGCCACAGGAGCGGTGATGCCGGCCACAGCGTCGTCGATCAGCTGCTGCGTGGTCTTGCCCTGCGTATCGCCGGAAGCGAGGATCTCGCCCAGGCTTGCAGCGGAATCCCAGTAGTTTGCACCCACGCGCTGCAGGGTCGCATAGTCGCTCTGTGCAGCCAGTGCAGCGATGGCCGGTGCAGACTGGACAGCCTCGGTCGCATTTGCGTTGATGTTGGAGGGGCCCAACTTACGGTCGTTGAAACGCTTGATTTGGTTATCCTCGTTGGTGATGAAGTCGGCCAGCATCATGGCCACGCCGACGTTTGTGCTGTGGGGGTTGACGCCCACCAGCTTGTAGCCGGAGAAGGAGCCCATCTGGACCTGCTCGCCGTTCAAGGTGTAGGTGGACAGCTTGGTGGCAGCGTAGCCCTCGCCCCAAGCATCCTCTGCGGAGTTTGCGTTCCAAGTGCCGGAAACCGCAGCGCAGCAAGTGCCGTCCTTGATGGCGGAAACGATGTCTGCATCGGGGCCGGACTTGAAGCCGGGGTTCACAGCGATGTCGAGGATTCAGGAACGGCTTCGGCGCTCCAACCTCATCATGCTGGTGGTCCCCATCGTCATTGCGGGCATCCTGCTGGTGGTGGGGCTGGGCGCGGCGGCGCATCACCAAAAATGGCGTCGAGCTGCCGCTCAAGAACAAGGAATACGAGCTTCTGCTCTTCCTCATGCGCCACCCCGAACAGGTGTTCAGCCGTGAGGATCTCTACGAGCTGATCTGGGGCTTGGAATCCATGGGCGACAACACCACCGTGGCCGTCCACATCAACCGTCTGCGGGAAAAGGTCGAGGACGTTCCCTCAGAACCAAAGCTTTTTCAGACGGTCTGGGGCGTCGGCTATCGGCTCCACACCGCTGCTTCCTAAAACAAGCAAAACACCCCGTTCGAGTGCCTGTGGAATGCTCCACAGCTCCCGGACGGGGTGCTTTTTTGTGTTTTAGTACCGCTCTACGCCGTCTTTTGTGACCAGCGCATAGACCAGCGGGGCCTCTTCGGGCTTTTCCGCGCCGTAGACCAAGCCGCTGCGGTATTCTTCAGCGGCGGCTTCGAACTTGTCCGGCGCGCCGTAGAAGGTCGCAAGACTCTCGCCCTTATGCACGAATTCTCCGCGCTTTTTGTGCAGGACGATGCCGGCGGCAAAGTCCAACGGGTCGCCCTTTTTCTGGCGTCCTGCGCCCAGCAGAACGCTGGCCGAGCCGATCTTTTCGGCATCATTCGCGACGATGTAGCCATCTTCCTCCGCCAGCAGCTCATAGCTTGCGGCGGGCTTCTCAAACAGGTCGTAGTCGTCCAGCACGCGGGTATCACCGCCCTGTGCCGCGAACATCTCCTTGCACTTTGCAAAGGCCGAACCGTCCGCGATGACTGCTTCCGCCATGGCGCGGCACTCTGCGGGCGTGCCCTTGTCTGCCAGCACCAGCATATTGGTCGCCAGCTGGAGGCACACCTCGGTCAGGTCGGCCGGACCCTTGCCCTTGAGGACGTCCATGCTCTCCATGACCTCCAAGCTGTTGCCGATGTTGTGGCCCAGCGGGGTATCCATGTCGGTGATCATGGCTGCGACCCGGCGTCCATGGTGCGTGCCGATGGAGACCATCAGCTTGGCCAGCTCGATGCTCTGGTCCACAGTTTTCATGAACGCGCCCGTGCCGGTGGTGACATCCAGCAGGATGGCGTCCGAACCGGAAGCCAGCTTTTTGGACATGATACTGGATGCAATGAGCGGGATACAGCTGACCGTGGCCGTCACATCGCGCAGGGCATACATCTTTTTATCCGCCACGGCGATGCCCTCGCTCTGGCCGATGACCGACAGGCCGATCTTATTCACCTGTGCAAAGAAATCCTCCTGCGAAAGGGCCGTTTTCGTGCCGGGGACGCTCTCCATCTTGTCGATGGTCCCGCCGGTGTGGCCCAAGCCACGGCCGCTCATCTTGGCGATCTTGACGCCGCACGCCGCCACGACCGGCGCGATCACGAGGGTCGTCTTGTCGCCGACGCCGCCGGTCGAATGCTTGTCCACCTTGATGCCGGGGATGGGCGAAAGGTCCACCATCACGCCGCTGTGCGCCATCACATCCGTCAGCTCTGCGGTCTCTTCGTCGGTCATGCCGCGCAGATAGACGGCCATCATCCAAGCCGCCATCTGGTAATCTGCCACTTCTCCGCTGACAAAGCCGTTGACGATGGCTTCCAGCTCCTCGCGGGTGTGCGTGCCGCCGTCGCGTTTTTTCGCGATCAGGTCATAAATGCGCATAAAATCACGCTCCTATTTCTATGATACTGCACTTCCAGTATATCAAATTTTTGCACAAAATCAAGCCATATTTTGGTCGTTTTCCACGAAAAAGGGCGCAGCCGCCCAAAAGCAGCTGCGCCCCGGAAAAGCCACGCGAAGAATCAGCGGGAACCCTTGTCGTAGGGGATACCCTCGGCCTTGGGGGCCATGCTGTTCTTGGAGGTGAAGGCCAGAATGATCATCGAAGCGATGAACGGCATCATGTTATAGATGTTGCTGGACCAGTGGAACTGTGCAAGGAAGGTAGAGTCAGCGATGTTGGCCAGACTCTTGAACACGGCGAAGAACATCGCCGCCGCGCAGATGTTGAACGGCTTCCACTGACCGAAGATCATAACAGCCATGGCGAGGAAGCCCGCGCCAGCCACGCCGACTTCGAAGTTCCAGGTCTGGACGGGCGGCACGATATAGGCCATGCCGCCGATGGCGCCCAGCGCACCGGAGATCAGAACACCGGCGTAGCGCATCTTATAGACATTGATGCCCACCGAGTCGGCGGCCTGAGGGTGCTCACCGCACGCCCGCAGACGCAGACCGAAGCGGGTCTTATACAGCACAATGTAGCTGATGATCAGCAGCACGATGCCCAGCGGAACAAAGATGCTCAGCTCCAGCCCGCCGATGTTGAACAGGAACGGCTTGTTGGAATAGTTCAGCTTAGCGCTGCCGCTGTCGCTGAAGTACTTCGCGATGACCACCGCGATGGCCGTTGCCAGCAGGTTCAGTGCCGTGCCGCCGATGGTCTGGTCCGCCTTCAGGTTGATGGACGCAAAGGCCAGCAGCAAGCTGTAGACCATGCCCGCCAGCGCTGCGACCAGCACCGAAATGAGGACCACAAGGAACGGCGACATGCTGGACGGGAGCATGGTCAGGGTCAGAACGCCCGCCACGCCGCCGATGACCATGATGCCTTCCAACGCGATATTGATGATGCCGGAGTGCTCACTGAACATGCCGCCCAGTGCCACCAGCATCAGAACGATGCCATACAGCAGGGTATATTTGATCAAAAGCAGCATCTTACTTGCCCTCCTTCTTTGCATTGGCTTTCTCGGCAGGGGCAGGTTCTGCGTTCACGTTGGTCTTGTCAGCGTTCTTGAACAGCAGTTTCTGGATCTTGCCGCGGAAGAGCATCGAGAATGCACACAGATAAATGATGATACCGCTGATGAGGTCGGCGATCTCCGTGGGGTAATACTTGGTGGAAAGGAACGTGCCGCCCACCGAGATGTGGGAGATGAAGATGGCCGAGAAAATGGTCCCGATGGGGTTCGAGCTTGCCAGCAGGGCGACCGAGATGCCGTTGAAGCCCATGGCCGGAAGGCTGGTGGAGTTCAGCGGGTTCCACTGGCCCACGTTGGACAGATAGAACAGGCCCGCGCCAAAGCCAGCCAGCGCACCGGCGATGGCCATGGAGAGGATGATATTCTTCTTCTCGTTGATGCCGGCATAGCGGGCCGCGCTCTTGTTCAGACCGACGGCCTTCAGCTCATAGCCGAAAGTGGTCTTGTTCAGAACGACCCAGATCAAAATCGCCACGAGCGCCGCCAAGAAGATGGCGATGGTGGTGCTGTTGGTCTGGAACAGCTTATTCAGGCCAAAATCCGGGATGATGGACTGTGCATAGTCTGCATTTTTGCCCAGATTCAGGGTGCGGGTGTTGCGCACATCGTACATGGGGCCAGTGCCGTTCTGATAGACCAGCTCATTGACGAGATACAGGCCGATCCAGTTGAACATGATGGAGGTGATGACCTCATTGATGTTGAAGTAGGCCTTGAAGAAGCCGGGGATCGCGCCCCAGATGCCGCCCAGAACAGCCGCTGCCAACAGGCAGACGAACCAAGGCAGCTTGAGCATGATGGAGCAGTACAGTGCGCCATAAGCGCCCAGCGTATACTGACCGGCTGCACCGATGTTGAACAAGCCAGTCTTAAAGGCAAAGGCCACAGACAGACCGGTCATGATCAGGGGAGCCGCATTGGCCAGCACCTTGCCAACGCCGTAGGGGGCATCGTAGAAGCCGCCCTTGAAGATACGGACAAAACCGTCGCCCCATGCGTGGGCCGGGTTGATGGCCAGCAGCACAAGGAAACCGACCGCCATGCCGATCACAATGCACAACAGCGCGGCCAGAACGCTCGTAATGGAACTGTTCAGACTGCCGTGGGAAAGTTTTTTGTTTTTCATCTGTTAGTTGCTCTCCTTTCCCTGCTTGCGCGCACCTGCCATATACAGGCCCAGTTCCTGCACGGTGGTGGTCTTGGGATCAAATTCACCCACGACTTCGCCCTCGTACATGACCAGAATGCGGTCTGACAGGTTCATGACCTCGTCCAGCTCCAGACTGACCAGCAGGACGGCCTTGCCCT
>URVW01000071.1 GCA_900551435.1 uncultured Faecalibacterium sp. | reverse complement strand
CAGCTGCGCGGCCGTGCGGGCCGTCAGGGCGACCCGGGCGCATCCCGCTTCTACCTGAGCTTGGAAGATGACCTGATGCGTCTGTTCGGCGGCGAGCGGGTCCAGAGCCTGATGGACACCCTCAAGCTCGACGAGGACACCCCCATCGAGAACCGGATGATCACCAGCACCCTCGAGAGCGCTCAGAAGAAGCTGGAAGGCCGCAACTTTGAAATTCGTAAGAACGTCCTGAAGTACGACGACGTCATGAACCAGCAGCGCGAGATCATCTACGGCCAGCGCCGCAAGGTCTTGGACGGCGAGGACATCAGCACCGAGATGCACAACATGCTGCGGGAGAACATCGATTCCAGCTGCAAGCAGTTCCTTGCGGGCGATGTCAAGGACGAGTGGGACTTTGGTGCGCTCCGCCGCCACTATCAGGGCTGGCTGACCACCGATGCCGACTTCCACTATACCGTCGCCGATTACGACAATATCTCGGTCCAGAGCATCGCGGACCTGCTGTATGACCGCGGCATGGACATCCTGACCGACAAGGAAAAGCGCTATGGTGCGCCGCTCATGCGCGAGCTGGAGCGCATCTGTCTGCTCAAGTGCGTGGACCGTCAGTGGATGGAGCACATCGACAACATGGACCAGCTGCGTCAGGGCATCGCGCTGCGCGGCTACGGCCAGAAGGACCCCGTCGTGGAATACCGCATCGAGGGCTTTGATATGTTCGATCAGATGGTCGATTCCATCCGCGAATCCAGCATCAAGATGCTGCTGACCATCGAAGTGCGCGGCGCGGGCGCTGCCCCCAAGCGCGAGCAGGTGGCAAAGCCCACCGGCGAAGGCTTTGTTCCCGGCAACGGTGCACCGGGAGCCAAGGGCGCACCCAAGGGCCAGCCGGTCCGCGTCATCAAGATCGGCCGGAACGATCCCTGCCCCTGCGGCAGCGGCCTGAAGTGGAAAAAGTGCACCTGCGCACAGTATCACCCGAACGGAAGCAATTCCGCAGAATAAAAACCGATCAAAAAAGAAGAGGGAGCTGATTGTGATGATGGACCCGAAGGACCTGATGGCAGAAGCCAAAACGCTGGAACCCCAGCTGCAAGCTTGGCGGCGCACCCTGCACCGCCACCCCGAGGTGGGCTTTGACCTGCCCGAAACGAAGGCGCTGGTCAAAAAAGCACTGACCGAGATGGGCTACACTCCGCAGGACTGCGGCAAGGCGGGCGTCATCGCGCTGGCGGGCGGCAAAAAGCCCGGAAAGACCATCCTTCTGCGCGGCGATATGGATGCGCTGCCCATTCAGGAGGAGTCCGGCGTGGAGTTCGCTTCGGAAGTCCCCGGCAGGATGCACGGCTGCGGCCACGATATGCACACGGCCATGATGCTGGGTGCGGCCAAGCTGCTCAAGGAGCATGAGGACGAATTGGAAGGCACAGTCAAGCTGGAATTCCAGCCCGCCGAGGAAATTTTCCAAGGCTCACCGGATATGCTCGCAAACGGTCTGCTCGAGGACCCGAAGGTGGACGCTGCTGTGATGTTCCACGTCGTGGCGGGAATGCCCCTGCCCTCCGGCATGGTGCTGGTCCCGGGCGGCGGCATCACGATGGCCAGCTGTGAGCAGTACCACATCACGGTCCACGGCAAGGGCGGCCACGGCTCTATGCCCGAAGCCTGTATCGACCCCATCACGGCAGCGGCCCATATCCACATCGCCCTGCAGGAGATCAACAGCCGCGAGCTGGACCCGCACAGCTTCGGCGTCTTTACCACGGGCCGCTTTCAGGCCGGTGCGGCGTCCAATGTCATCCCGGACAGCGCCGACATGTGGGGGACCATCCGCACCATCGACCCGGAAAACAAGGTCGGCGAGCAGATCCACAAGCGGATGACCGAGATCGCGCAGGGCGTGGCCATGGCTTACCGCTGCACCGCAGAGGTCACCTTCAGCGACTACTGCCCCTGCATGGTGGTGGACAATGCGCTGGCTTCCAACGCGCTGACCTATATGACCGAGCTGATGGGACCCGGCGCAATGGATATGTCCAAGATCACCGGCGGCAAACCCGGCGGCGGCAGCGAGGACTTCGCCTTCGTCAGCCACGAGGTACCCACCGTGAGCATGTTTATCGCAGCGGGCAACGCCAAGGAGGGCTACACCTACGGCCAGCACCACCCCAAGGTGAAGTTCGACGACAGCATCCTTTTTGCCGGCAGTGCGGCCTACAGCTGGTTCGCCCTGCGCTGGCTGGGGGAGCACCAGTAAATAGCAGCTTAGGATAAAAGAAAAGGCACAAACTGTTTTGAGCAGTTTGTGCCTTTTTATGTTTGATTCAGATGAAGTTACAATTTTTCCAGCGCCCGGGGCAGCTCCGTGATATCCCCCAAAACGACCGGGCAGACCGTTTCGAGCCGCGGGCGGCTCTGGTGGCCCTGCGCGATGAGGATGCACTGGATGCCCATGGCGGCGGCGACCTCGGCGTCGTGGTCGGTGTCGCCCACCATCACGCAGTCTGCGGGGTCCAGCCCGCTGGCGTGGAGATAGTCCAGCCCAGTCTGCACCTTGCTCACGCCGTAAATGTCCGAAAGGCCGAGCAACTCGGTAAAGTAGCCTTTCAGACCGCGCTGGGCGACCTGCTCGATCAGGTAGTCCCGGCGGCATGCGGAGAGGATGACCTGCTGGTATCCGCGCTGCTGAAGCTGTGCCAGCGTCTCAGCGGCGTGGTCCATGGCGGCATAGTGAGGAACGGCCTCGTTGTACCGCTGGATGTAGCGCTCCGCGAGGAGCGGATAGGGGTCGCGCGCGAAGTTGAAGCCCACGCGGCGGTAATAATCCTCGATGGGAAATCCGAAGATGTCCCGGTAGCTTTCGGTGGTGAAGCGCTGGGGATAATCAAACTCTTCCAGCAGCGCGTTCAGGACGTCCAGTGAGAGTTTCAGGTCGTCGAACAGGGTCCCGTTCCAATCCCAGAAAATGGTTCGCTTCATGGCAAGGCCCTCCGGACCTGAAAATAATTAGGCGGTGACGAAAACTTTCCGCAGGGCGGCGTTCGTCTCGACGATCTTGACCAGCAGAACGCCCAGCACGGTGCAGCTGATCAGCTCGCCGATGCCGACGGAGATGCCGTTGGAGACACAGGCCACCCACAGCGGGGCAGACGAGGACGGGTCCGGGAAAAGGACCGCGATCTCGATGCCGATGATGACGGCATTGAACACCACCGGCGGCAGGGAAGCGGCCAGCGCCAGACCCTTGAAGCGGACGTCCCGCAGCTTGTAGGTCACGACACAGGCCAGCAGCGTTGCCAGCGTGCCAAAGATGACATCCACGATGGTGGAGCCGAGCAGGTTCGCGAGGAAGCAGCCCAGCACGACACCGGCGATGTACTCCGGGCCGAACACCGGCAGAAGGCACAGCGCCTCGGCGACGCGCACCTGCACCGCGCCGTAAGAGAACGGCTGCAATGCCATGCAGAGCACGACGTAGATGGCTGCGACGACCGCGCAGCGGGCCAGTTTGCGGACAGTGAATTTCTGATTCATGATACAATACTCCGGCGGATGGAATTTTGACCGCCCGGGGACCGCCAGCCTCGGGGGTTTGGCCCGGCATGGTTCGAGACATGCCGGGGAGCCTAAAATCCTAAGTTGCTCTTTCAGGAACGGCTGTGCATTGCACAGCAAAAGGGAGTATAGCATAAATTTGGACGGATTGCAACGGAAATTTTCAAAGAGCTGCATCGCAGAGAGAAAGTTTCCGGTCTGCTGCCGGAGAACCAAAAAGAAGCTGCCATTTCAGGCAGCTTCCGGGAACGGATTCAGCTTCTGGGGTGGCCGACGTAGACCAGCGCGATGGTGTCGGGGCCGGTGTTGGCCGAAACGACGCCGCCCAGATTGAAGGTGATGAGCGGGGCCTTGCCGAAGGCTTTGCGGCAAGCCTTTTCCAGCTCAGCGGCCTGCGGGATGTTGGTGTGGCCGATCATATAATCGAAATCCTCCACACCCTCGGCCCGCTTTTTACACAGGTCGATCATGGCGGGGATGACCTTGTCATCGCCGCGCACCTTGCTCTCAACTTTGGTCTTGCCGTCGATGAGGGTGATGATGGGGCGCAGACCCAGCAGTTCGCCCGCAAAGGCAGCGGCGGCGGAGATGCGGCCGCTCTTCTTCATCTGCTTCAGGCTGTAGGGTCCGAGGATGATCTCCATCTTGTCCATCTGCGTCTCGAACTCCTGAATGACGTGGCTGATCTCCGCGCCGTTCTGCAGCTTGCGGCCCATCTCGCACAGATACCAGCCGAACACCATAGAATAGGTGTGGGGGTCCAGCAGATGGATCTTGAGGTGGTGCTCCGGGCGCTCTTCCCGCAGCATCCCCTGCGCCATCACGGCGTTGTTGTAGGTGGAAGAGCCGGAGCGGTTGATGGGCACATGGATGACGTCGGTGTAGCCCTCGTCCACATACTGGCAGTATTTTTCACAGAACTGGATGGGCGTGATGGCCGCCGTGGACGGCACACCCTTGGCGGCGCGCATCTTGTCGTAAAATTCGACGTTGGTGCAGCTCTCCCGCTCCACATAATCCACATCGTCCAGCAGGATGTGGAAGCCCATGATGTCAATGCCGTATTTCTCGGCCAGCTCCTGCGGGATGTCGCAGGAGGAATCGGTCAGGATCGCGATCTTGCTCATAATGTCCCTCATTTCCATTCATATTCTCGTAAGCGGCCGTGATCCAGCAGCTCGGGGAAGTCCCACTGGCGCAGGACTTCGTACACGCCGACGGCCACGCTGTTGGACAGGTTCAGGCTGCGGCAGGTGTCCCGCATGGGCATCCGGATGCAATGCTCCTGATTGGCCGCCAGCAGCGCTTCGGGCAGACCGGCATCCTCCCGCCCGAACACGAGATAGGCCCCGTCCGGATAGGAGATGTCGGTGTAGCGCTGGGGCGCTTTGGTGGTGAAGTAGTAGAACGGGCCTTCGTTCTTGGCAAAGAAATCCTCCAGCCCGTCGTAATAGTGGATGTCCAGATAATGCCAGTAATCCAACCCGGCATGTTTCAGCTTTTTGTCGTCGATGGCAAAGCCCATCGGCCCCACCAGATGCAGCCGACAGGCCGTGCACGCGCAGGTGCGGGCCACATTGCCGGTGTTCTGGGGGATGCGCGGCTCCACGAGGACGATGTTCAGCGTTGGTTTCTCGCTCATGCTGCCCTCCTCAGAACTCGCGCTGCGGGCACAGACGCGGCAGCAGCGGCTCGAACCAGACGCCGAAGCGGGTGTCCTGCGCGGCGGGGGTGTTCTGGATCGCCAGCGAGACGAACTCGGCGGCGTTGTCGGCGGCAGCGCTCAGCGCGTTGCCCTGGATCAGCGAGCCGATGAGCACCGCGCCGTACAGGTCGCCCGTGCCCGGGAAGCTGCGGTCGATGTGGAGCTTTTTGAGAACGAAGCGGTCCCGTCCGGCTCCCGCACAGCCGATGTACTTGCCCATCGTCAGACCGGTGACGACGGCATTCGGGGCCAGCGTCACCAGCGCGTCGGCCAGTGCCTGTGCCGATGATTCATCGTAGTCGGCCGGTGCAGCGTCCTGTTGGAGCAGCAGCGCGGCCTCGGTGGCGTTGGGCAGGATGAGGTCTGCCTGCTGACAGAGCGCCCGCATCTTGTCCATGAATGCCGGGGTCACGGTGGAGTAGGCTTTGCCGTTGTCGCCCATCACGGGGTCTACGATCTTGCGGGCGCTGGGCCACAGCGCAAATGCTTTTTCCGCCAGCGCGATCTGGTCCTCGCCGCCGAGATAGCCGGTGTAGATGCACTCAAATTCCAGCCCCAGCTCGTGATAATGTTCCAGCGCGGCCATGCCGTAGGCAGCGCCGTCCATCCGTGCCGGAGCGCCCAGACCGCCCGTATGGGTGGACAGCACCACCGTGGGCAGAGCGACCGGCTGCACGCCCATGACCGACAGAACGGGCAGGATCACCGCAAGGCTGCACCGCCCCACGCCGGACAGGTCGTGGATACAAAGAACTTTTTTTGGTTCGATCGGTTTCAACAAAAAAGTGGCCTCCTTCGCGCCATCGAACGGGCCATAACCAGCCCAGTTTATCAGCGTATGATACAGTATACCACATTTTGCGGGACAAAAAAAGCGTATAGTGGATTCTTTGTGCGGAAATACTACCCTTGGCGGCCAAAAATGCAGGGAACGAAAGGAGATTTTTATGAGAAACGAGCACAAACAGAACACGAGCAGCGGCCTTTTGCTGGGAATGGCGGCCGGTGCGGCGCTGGGAATGGCCGGGATGGCGGCGATGAACCAGAACCCCCGGCAGGTCAAGCGGACGGCCCGCAAGCTGGCGAAGGGCGCAGAACACGCCGTGACCCAGCTGGATGAGATGGTCAGCGATTTCGTGGAACGAAAGATGGACCTGTAACAAAAAATCCTCCCTGCCGGTGCAGCACACGGGCAGGGAGGATTTTTACGGAACAGTTACTTTTTCGCCCAGATGCACATGCGGGCCGTGGTGTTCAGCTCGCCGAGAAGGGACATATCCATCTGGATGTTGCAGGTCACGGTGACGGCTTTGTTGACGTCGCTGCCGGTCAGCACCGAGGCGGGCAGATTCTTGATGGTGAGCACGGCGGTGCTCTTTTCAAAATCGCCGGTCAGTGTGCCGTCATAGGTCACATCGCCGATGGTCAGGCCGGACAGGTAGCCGGTGACGCCCATCTTGGAGACCTGCTTCACCGGCAGGGTCAAGGTGTAAGTGCCGTTGGCCTGTCGGGTGAGGGTGGCGGTGCGGTCAGAATCCACGCCGGTGTTGGCCATGGACTCTTTATCGGATTTTTCCTTCCAGAATTTGACGCCGACGGTCTGGCTTGCGGCGGCGCTGGCTCCCACGGCCAGAACGCACAGCAGGACCAGCGACAGCAGCGCCGCGCCGGAACGTTTCAAAAATGTTGTCATAGTGTTGTTTTCAACCTTTCTTTGCCGCATCTGCGGCTCATGCTGCAGGGTGCGGAAAAGCCCGCACCGATAGTTTGTCACCGCTAAGGTATCATATTCGGCGGAAAATGTCAATGAAAAATAGCTGCCGGTCTATCCGAAAATAGATCAGCAGCTATTGGGATCAACCTCTCAGTCGCACTTCGTGCGCCAGCTCCCCTGATAGGGGAGCCTCTGGCGTGGCCGGAAAGCTTTATCGTTCTGCCAAGGCCTCTCCTGTTAGGAGAGGTGGCAATGCGAAGCATTGACGGAGAGGTTTATATTTTAGACCTCAAAGTTGGGGTCGTCCTTCAGAACGTGGATCTCGCTCATATAGGGACTCTGCTCGGGGTCTGCGAAGGGAGCTTCCTTCACATACTTGTTCAGCTGGATGGCAGTACGGGCCGGGTCGGCGATCGTGCCGGCGCCGCCGATGCAGCCGCCGGGGCAGCCCATGCCTTCCAGCAGGTAGCCCTTGTACTTGCCGGCCTTGGCCATCAGCAGCAGCTTCTTGCACTCGGCCAGACCCTGTGCGGATGCGATCTTGACGTCCATATCCGGATGCCATTCCTTGATCTTGTCGGCAACAGCCTTGGCAACGCCGCCGGACTGTGCAAAGCCGCGGCCCGCGCCGGAAGCAGAGCACAGAGCTGCTTCGTTCTCATCGACCTCCAGAGAATCGAGGTCCAGCTCCTTGCCCTCAATGATGCCGGCCAGTTCCTCAAAGGTCAGGACGAAATCGACATCGCTGCGGACGGTGCGGCGGGAAGCTTCCAGCTTCTTGGCGGCGCAGGGTCCGATGAAGCACATACGGGCGGTGGGGTCCTTCTGCTTCATCATGCGGGCGGTAAAGACCATGGGGGTCATGGTCATGGAGATGTTCTTGGCCAGAGCGGGGAAGGCGGTCTTTGCCATCATGCTCCATGCGGGGCAGCAGGACGTTGCCATGAAGTCCAGCTTCTCAGGCACTTCCTCGAGGAAGTCGTGGGCCTCGTCCACGGTGCACAGGTCGGCGCCGATGGCGACTTCGATGACATCGTAGAAGCCGACGGCCTTCAGGGCAGCCTTGAGCTTGCCGGTGGAAGCCAGAGAGGGGAACTGATTGATGAATGCGGGAGCGACCAGCGCATAGATACGGTCGCCGCGGTTGAAGCCCTGAATCAGCTGATAGATCTGGCCCTTGTCGGCGATGGCACCGAAGGGGCAGTTGACCAGACACTGGCCGCAGGAAACGCACTTGCTGTAGTCGATCTCAGCACGGCCCAGCTCGTCGGAGTGGATGGCGCCCATGCCGCAGGCTGCAGCGCAGGGACGCTCGGTCTTGACGATGGCGTTGTAGGGGCAGACATCGACGCAGCGGCCGCACTTGATGCACTTCTCCTGATCGATGGTGGAACGGCCGCTCTCCCAAGTGATGGCCTTCTTGGGGCAGACTTCCATGCAGGGGTGTGCCAGACAGCCCTGGCACAGATCAGAGACCTTGACCAGCTTTTCGGGGCAGCGGTTGCAGGCGAACTTGATGACGTTCACCAGCGGGGGATCATAGTACTTATCGGCGATGGCGGCATCTTCCAAGCCGGAAACGACGCTGTTGTGCTCGTCCATGCGGCGGGTGGGCAGACCCATGGCCAGACGCACGCGCTCTTCAACGATGGCGCGCTCCAAGAAGATGTCCTTGCGCAGCTTGCCCTCTTCACCGGGGATGATGGTGTAAGGGATCTTGCGCATCAGGTGGTTCGCCTGTTCGCCCTTGACGTTGGCGTAGGCCATGCGGGCCACCTCGGTGAACACCTGGCGGCGGATCTGGATGACCGTCGTGTTGATTCCTCTAAAACTCATTCCAATCTCTCCTTGTATAGAAACCAAAAAACATCCCGCAGCAGCGCTGCTTTGCGGTACGCGCTGCGGCTTTTCTCTTCCGGGCGGCTGGTACAGTGCCGCTGCAATCGGCACACCGGACCCGAAGAATCCATGTTCATTTTAACACAAAGACGCCCTTGTGAAAAGAGCAAATGTTAAAAATCGTTAAACGATTCGCAAAGAGCGAAAGATGAACAAAATTCACCTTGAAAATTCAGCAAAGTGCTGCACGAACTCGCTCGCCGTCGTAGCTGCCCAGCCGGACATGCACGATCTCGCCGCTCTTGCGGCCCGGTGCGGAGACGACCACCGGCACATACAGCCGGGTGTAGCCGGTGAACAGCGTCTCGCTGAGGGCCGTTTCCAGCAGAACGTCGTCCTCCATGCCCTCATAGCTCTTGAGCACCTCGCGGCGGACGTCCTCGGCCAGCGCGTTCATGGTGCGGCTCCGCTCCTGCTTTTCCCGCTCGTGGACCTGATCGGGGAAGTCGTAGGCGGGCGTGCCGCTGCGGCGGGAGTAGGGGAACACATGCACCTTGAGGAAGCCGATCTTCTTCAGGAAATCACAGCTCTCCTCAAAATCCTCCACCGTCTCGCCGGGGAAGCCGCAGATGCAGTCGGTGGTGAAGCTGACCGGCTTCTCCCCGTAGGCGGCGCGGATGTCCGCCACGACCTGCGCATACTGCTCGGCGGTGTAGACCCGGCGCATCCGGCGCAGGGTGGAGGTGCAGCCGCTCTGAAGGCTCAGATGGAACTGCGGGCAGAGCTTGTCCACCGCAGCCAGCCGGGTGATGAACTCCGGCGTCAGCATGTCGGGGTCAAGACTGCCCAAACGGATGCGCTCGATGCCTTCCACCTGCGCACACTTTTCGACCAGCTCCACCAGATTCGTGCCGGTGTCCAGCCCGTAGCTGGGCAGGGAGATTGCGCTGAGCACGACTTCGCGGTAGCCGGCAGCGGCCAGCTGGCGCAGTTCGTTGAGGATGCTCTCCTCGGCGCGGCTGCGCACCGGACCGCGGGCGCGGGGGATGACGCAGTAGGCGCACTGGCGGTTGCAGCCGTCCTCTACTTTAATGAACGCGCGCGTGTGCGTCTCGAACCGCTCGACCGGAAGTTCCTCGAACTGCTCCCCGCGCTTGTGGGGCGTCACGGCCACAATGCGCTCGTGGCCGTCCAGCAGCTTGAGCACATTGTCGAGGATGGCTTTGCGGTCGCCGTTGCCGCAGACGAGGTCCGCTTCCATGAAGTTGGCGGCTTCCTCGGGGAAGGCCTGCGGATAGCAGCCGGTCAGGACCGTCACTGCCCCGGGATTTTCCCGCTTGGCGCGGCGGAGCCACTTCCGGCTCTTCTGGTCGCCGAAGTTGGTCACGGTGCAGCTGTTGACCACGAACACGTCCGCTTCCTCGCCTTCCGGCACGATGGTGAAACCGGCCCCGCGGAACATCTGTTCCAGCGCACCCGTTTCGTTTAGGTTGACTTTGCAGCCAAGGGTGTAAAAACAAACTCGCATGAGATATCCTTTCGATGAACAGCCCTCTCAGTCTCGCTCCGCTCGCCAGCTCTCCCAAAGGGAGAGCCATTGGCAGGACGGTCTTGAATCTGCGGAACTAAGCAAGCTTTATAAAACCGGAAACGTCATGGCTCCGCGACAGAGGCCGGCAGCTGCTGACAATGAGGACAGGGCCAGCTGCGTTTTGGAAAATTGGGCTTGTGCGGACCGCACCTGTTTCCCGGTCTGCCAATGGCTCCCACTCTGGGGGAGCTGTCATCGCACAGCGATGACTGAGAGGGCAACAACAGAATCTTATCTAGTATAGCAGATTTTTCCCTGCGAGAAAAGAGCATTCAGCGCTATTTTTTTGCATAGAATGCAACCAGAGACTTTACGCGGGGAGGTACGAAGAATGGAACGGAGAAATTTGGCCCTGCTCTGCGCAGGGGTGCTCTGCTTCTGGCTGTTTGCGCTGGCATTCGGTTCGGCGCAGGGAGCGGGTCTGCGGGCGGTGATCGCGGAGGAGCCGGACCCGGCGGTCCTCGTCAGCGCCCCGGCGATGGAGACGGCGGCGGCTTCGGGCAGCCTTGCGCTGAATTGCCGTGCGGCGGTCCTCATCGAGCCGGAGAGCGGCCGGGTGCTCTACGAGAAGTCGCCGGACGAAAAAATGCCCATCGCGTCCATCACCAAGCTGATGACTCTTCTTCTCACCTTTGAAGCGGTCCACGGTGGAAAACTGACGCTGGACACCCTCGTGCCGGTCAGCGAACATGCCTGCCACATGGGCGGGAGCCAGATCTGGCTGGAACCGGGCGAGCAGTTCACGCTGGACGAGATGCTGCGGGCCATCTGTGTTTCGTCGGCCAACGACGCGGCCGTGGCCGTGGCGGAGCTGGTCGGCGGCAGCGAGTCTGCGTTCGTGGAGCAGATGAACGCCCGCGCCGCCGAACTTGGGATGACGAACACCACCTTCCGGAACGCCTGTGGTCTGGACACCGAAGGCCACCTCTCCACGGCCCGGGATGTGGCGGTCCTGAGCTGCTACATCCTGAACACCTGCCCGGAACTGCTGCATTATACAGGCATCTGGACCGACAGCCTTCGGAACGGGCAGACCCAGCTGGTCAACACGAACAAGCTGCTCAAGCGCTACAGCGGCATCACGGGCCTCAAGACCGGGACCACTAGCGGCGCGGGCGTCTGCATCTCGGCCAGTGCGGTGCGGGACGGCCTGATCCTCATCGCGGTCATTCTGGGGTCGCCGTCCAGCGCAGACCGCTTCAACGCGGCCACGACCCTGCTGGACTACGGCTTCGCTAATTATGCGGCGGTCCCGCTGCCGGAACTGCCGGATCGGCCGCTGGAACTCGCCGTCAAGGGCAGCGCCGAACAGAGCGTGCCGCTGGATTACAGCGCCCTGCCCAAGACCGTGCTGATGGAAAAGGGCGCGGCGGCAGAGCTTCGCACCGAACTGACCCTGCCCGAAACGCTGGAAGCGCCGGTGGAACAGGGTCAAACTGTGGGCAAGGCGTCCGTCTACGCCGGGGAGACGCTGCTTTCGGAGGCCGAGGTGAAGTCTGCGGCAGATGCGCCGCTGCTGACCTTCGGCGGCGCGCTGGAACTGCTGTGGCAGAGCCTTTTGGGTGCATAAATGCCAAAAGAAACACAGCAGCGCCCAAAAGCGGTTCGCTGCGGCAAATCTGGTTTGGCGGGGCTGAACAAAAGATGTCGGGACGTCCAAAAGAACACTATTAAAATTGTATGAAATCCGGGGATTTTGGCCTTGACTTTGCCGCTTGGGAACGGTACACTTATACCAAGATAAATCCTCGTCGGGCACAGTGCCCGTAAAAACGTTTGGAGGTTCTGATAGAATGAGCGTCGTTCTGAATACAAAGCATCTCTCCGCATTCATCAACGAAGAGGAATACAAGGCCATCTACCCGCAGGTGGAAGCTGCACACAACCAGCTGGAAGCCAAGAATGGCCCCGGCAACGATTTCCTGGGCTGGCTGTATCTGCCCCGCGATTACGATAAGGAAGAGTTCGCCCGCATCAAGGAAGCAGCCAAGAAGATCCGCGAGGACTCCGAAGTGCTGATCGTCGCCGGCATCGGCGGCAGCTATCTGGGCGCACGCGCTGTGATCGAGGCCGTCAAGGGCCTGTATCACAACGAGCTGGACAACGGCCCGAAGATCTACTTCTGCGGCAACAGCATCAGCCCCAGCTACCTGAATGATATCATCGCTCTGTGCAAGGGCAAGAAGTTCTCCATCAACGTCATCTCCAAGTCCGGCACGACCACCGAGACTTCGCTGGCCTTCCGCGTCCTGCGCAAGCTGCTGGAAGATGAGATGGGCGTCGAGGAAGCCAACAAGCGCATCTACGCCACCACCGACCG
>URVW01000070.1 GCA_900551435.1 uncultured Faecalibacterium sp. | reverse complement strand
ATAGAAGAGGTGAGTGCTGAAAGAAAGGAAATCAGAATGGCAATCCCAGAGGGGCTGCTCGATTTGTAAGTTAAGTGAAGAGTGAAGAAGTTCAAATTTCAAAGTTCTAAATAAAATGAAACAACAGATATGTATTCTCGGTTCTACGGGAAGTATTGGCACACAGGCGCTGGATGTCATCGAACAGCATAGCGACCTTTATGAGGTCTATTGCCTCACCGCCAACCATCGTGTGAAGGAACTGGCTGCTCAGGCACACAAGTTTCATCCTGCTGCCGTCGTCATCGCCGATGAGACACTTTATGAGGAGTTGCAGGATCTGCTCCGCGACGAACTTGACATCAAGGTCTATGCAGGTGCACAGGCTCTCTGCGACATCGTGGAGGCTGACCCTATCGACATGGTGCTTGCCTCTATGGTGGGCTTCTCAGGATTGGAACCAACCATCCATGCCATCAAGGCCCGCAAGAAAATCTGTCTGGCCAATAAGGAAACCCTCGTTGTGGCAGGTGAACTCATCTGCCAGTTGGCTCAGCAGTATCATGCGCCTATCCTTCCAGTAGATAGCGAACATAGTGCCATCTTCCAGAGCTTGGTGGGCGAGGGCAACAACGAGATAGAGAAAATCCTGCTCACGGCTTCGGGAGGTCCCTTCCGCAAGTTCACGCTGGAGCAGATGGCTGACGTGAAGGCTGCCGACGCCCTCAAGCATCCCAACTGGAACATGGGCGCAAAGATCACCATTGACTCCGCCACCCTGATGAATAAGGGTCTGGAGCTGATCGAGGCCGTCTGGCTGTTTGGTCTGCCACCCGAGAAAATTCAGATCGTGGTCCAGCGCCAGAGCATCGTCCATTCGGCGGTGCAGTACAGCGATAACTCCATCATCGCACAGCTGGGCGTGCCCGATATGCGCATTCCCATCCAGTACGCGCTGACCTATCCGGCCCGCGTGCCGGGTGTCGTGCCCGAACTGGACTTTACCACCTTGAAGCTGCTGACCTTCGACGTCGCCGACGAGGAGACGTTCCGCTGCCTTGCCGCCTGCAAAAAGGCCATCAAGAAGGGCGGTCTGGGTCCCTGTGCGGCCAACGGCGCAAACGAAGAGGCCGTCAAGCTCTTCCTCGAGGATAAGATCGGCTTCCTCGACATCGGCCGTCTGGTCGAAGCCGTTGTGGACAGCGACAGCTTTGGCGGCGACTATACGCTGGCCGACGTTTACGAGTGCGACAAGATGGCCCGTGCCTTTGTGCGCAGCCACCTGTAAGCGCCCTCGGCCTACTACATCATTTTTGGAGAAGCTATGTCAGTTTTCATCACGTTCCTTGCTGCGGTGTTTGTGTTCAGTGCGGTGATCGCCATCCACGAGTTCGGCCACTTTTCGGTGGCAAAGCTCTGCGGAGTGCAGGTCAATGAATTTTCCATCGGCATGGGTCCCGTTTTGTGGAAGAAGCTCCACAAGGGGACGCAGTACAGCATCCGTGCCCTGCCGGTGGGCGGGTTCGTCGCGCTGGAAGGGGAGGAAAGCCCCGAGAGCCAACAGGCAGAGCGGGGTGAAAACGACGCTCCTGCGCAGGAAGAGAACCCCGTCCCGCCCGAGCAGCGCACCGGAAAGCCGCTGAACGAAGCGGCGGTCTGGCAGCGGGCGCTTATCATGGCGGCGGGCGCGTTCATGAACTTTCTGCTGGGTTTCGTGGTCATGGTCATCCTCATCGCGGCCCAGAACGAACCCATCACCAGCCGGGTCATCTACGCCATCGAGGATGGCGCGCTCTGCGGCCAGACCGGGTTGGAAGCGGGGGACAAGGTGCTGGCCGTGAACGGCCGCCGGTGCTTCGTGGCGAACGATATGCTCTATGAGTTGACCCGCACCGAGGACTACTCCGCCAGCTTCACGGTCCTGCGCGACGGCCAGAAGGTCGAGCTGCCCCGCGTGCAGTTCGACACTTGGCAGGACGACGACGGCCAGACCCACATGACGCTCGGCTTCACGGTCTACGGCATCAAAAAAACACCGCTGAACGTGTTAAAAGAGGCATGGAACAGCGTGCTCTATTATGGGCGCATCATCTTCACCTCCCTCATGGACCTGCTGCGGGGCCGGGAGAGCATCAACGACCTGTCCGGCCCGGTGGGCATCGTGACGGCCATCGGTCAGGCGGCCAGCTATGGCTGGCGGGACCTGCTTGAACTTCTGGTGCTCATCACGGTCAACCTCGGCATCTTCAACCTGCTGCCTTTCCCGGCGCTGGACGGCGGCAAGGTGGTGTTCCTGCTCATCGAGGGCGTCACGGGCCATGCGGTCCCGGAAAAAATCCAGAGCAGCCTGACGCTGGCGGCTTTTGCGCTGCTGTTTGGGCTGATGATCTTTGCGACTTACAACGATATCGTCCGGCTCATCACCGGCACGATGTAACAGGAAAGGACAACGACAATGCGGCAGTTGAAACGAGAAGTAAAAATCGGCAATGTGACCATCGGCGGCAACAACCCCATCGCGGTGCAGACCATGCTGAACGTCCCGGTGGAGGACATCGAGGGCAACGTCGCACAGGCTAAGCGCTGTGAGGCAGCGGGCTGTCAAATTCTGCGCGTGACCTGCCCCAGCGCGGCCGACGCCAAGTGCATCGAAGCCGTCAAGAATGCGGTCAATATCCCCATCGTGGCGGACATCCACTTTGATTATAAGGCAGCGCTGGCCTGTGCCGACGTGGGCGTGGATAAGATCCGCATCAACCCGGGCAACATCGGCGACGATGACCGCGTCAAGGCTGTCGTTCAGGCGTGCCAGCAGAAGAATATCCCCATCCGCATCGGCGTCAACGGCGGCAGTCTGGAAAAGCACATCCTCGCCAAGTACGGCGCGCCCGTCCCCGAAGCCATGGTGGAGAGCGCTTTGTATCATGTCCGTCTGCTCGAAAAGTTCGACTTCAATAATATCGTCATCTCGATCAAAAATTCCAACGTGCCCCGCATGATGGAAGCTTACCGTCAGCTCAGCGCCGTCACGGACTACCCGCTGCATGTGGGCGTCACCGAAGCCGGCACTTATCAGATGGGTCTGCTCAAGTCCGGCATGGGCATCGGCGGAATGCTGCTGGAAGGCATCGGCGACACCATCCGCGTCTCGCTGGCGGCCGAGCCGGAGAAGGAAGTGGAAGCCGGCTACAACATCCTGCGTGCGGTGGGCTTCCCGGTGGCTGGCCCCGAGGTCATCACCTGCCCGACCTGCGGCCGCACCCAGTACCCTTGCACCGAGATCGCCAATGAGGTCGAAAAGCGGCTTCAGGGCTACAAAAAGTCCATCAAGGTGGCCGTCATGGGCTGCGTGGTCAACGGCCCCGGCGAAGCCCGCGAAGCCGACATCGGCATTGCCGGCGGCAAGGGCGAAGCTGTCCTCTTCATCCACGGCAAGCCCATTAAAAAGCTGACCGGCGATAACATCCTCGATCAGTTCATGGATGAGATCTACAAGATTTAACGAAACGGAGCGTACCGGCCAATGAGTCGGGAGCTTTTCCACGCAAGTGAAACGGGGATTCCATACCCCGCCCTAACGCTTCGCGTCAGGGTCCCACCCGTCGGACACTTGCTTTGGAAAACTCCCTTCCCATCGGCCGATGGGAAGCTCTCAACTTTTACCCTAGTATGAAACCACCGCTGCTGCGCTCTTTTTCACCTGAGCGCAGCAGTTTGTGCTGTAAACAACCAACCAGAAGGAGTACCATTGTGACACCACTCGTTTCCCAGTTGTGGCCGCAGTTTATGGCGGACCCGGACTTCGCAGCCAGTTTTGGCCGGGTCGTCGTGGAACATGCCCAGATGGTGCGGCAGGAGCGGCAGGTCGTTTTCACCCTGCGCAGCGCCGCCCCGCTGGACAAAGGAATGTGTGCGCGGCTGCTGGCCTCGCTCCAACCCGATTATGAGGGCTTCGAACTGCGCATCCACAACCTGTTCGGCTATGCAACGCTGGACGTTCCCACCCTGCGGGAGCTAATGGAAGAGATGAAGCGGGACGGCGTGCCCATCAACGGCTTTTTGGACCGCAGCACCCTCACCATCACGGGCCAGAACATCACCGTCGGCGTCTGCCACGGGACCAAGTTCCTGCAGGAGATGGGCTTCGAAAAGCTGCTGGCGGAGCGGGTCGCGTCGCACACGGGCGTGAAGCCCAAAGTCACCCTCGTCAGCGCGGTGGGCGAAGCCGAACAGCGCCAGATGGAAGAAAAACTGGAGCGCAAGATCGCGCCGCCGGTGGTCAAGTTCGAGAAAAAGAACACCGCACCGTCCATTAAAGTGGACGGCCTGGACCTCACCGACAAGCCTGTTACCATCTTCCACGGCAAGATGTTCACCCCCAAAAACCTCACGCCCCTCAAGGACCTTGGTGGCGAAGGCGGCAAGTGCATGATCTGGGGCGACGTGTTCTTCACCGAGGTCAAGGGCAACTACCGCAAAATTTACACCGTCTCCATCACCGACTACACCGGCTCCATCAACCTCAAGATCCGCGCGCAGGAGGGCGAGGACTGCTCCAAGTGGGAGAGCATCTCCAAGGGCACGACGGTCATCGTCCGCGGCGACTGCTCTTACGACAAATATGAACATGACTACATCGTTTATCCCTACGATGTCCTGTTCGTCGAGCGCAAAAAGCGGGAGGACCATGCGCCGGTCAAGCGGGTCGAGCTGCATCTGCACACCAAGCTTTCCAGCATGGATGCCTTCTGCGACCCGGGCGGCATCGTCCGCTTGGCGCACCGGATGGGTCATCCCGCCATCGCCATCACCGACCACGGCGTCTGTCAGGGCTACCCCGAAGCCATGCTGGCGGCGGACGACATCCACAAGACCGACCCGGATTTCAAGCTCATCTACGGGTGCGAAGCCTACTTCGTCGATGACATGATCCCCTGCGTCTACGGCGTGCAGGATATCCCGCTGACGGGCGAGTTCTGCGTGTTCGACACCGAGACGACCGGTCTGGACCCCAACGTGGAGTATCTGACCGAAATTGGCGGCGTCATCGTCAAAAACGGCGAAGTCGTGGACGAATTTGATACCTTCGTCAAGCCCGGAAAGCCCATCACGCCCAAAATTACCGAGCTGACCGGCATCACCAACGAGATGGTCGCCGACGCCCCCAGCGAGGCCGAAGCGCTGCAAGCCTTCCTCGATTTTGCGGGCGGGCGCATCCTCGTGGCCCACAACGCGCATTCGTTCGATATCCGCTTTCTGCGCATCGCGGCCAAGCGGAGCGGCATCGCGTTCGAGCCGACCTATATCGACACCCTGACCATGGCACAGGCCATGTACCCCGGTTTGCACAACTACAAGCAGGGGACCATCAACAAGCATCTGGAACTTCCTGCCTACGAAGCCCACCGCGCCTGTGAGGACGCCGGGGCGCTGGGCCGAATTTTCTGCGTCATGCTGAGCGATCTGGCAGAAAAGCAGGTCACCAAGGTCAGCGAGATCAACACCGGCTTGGGCGGCAACCGCGAGGTCCTGAAGAAAAAGTATTATCACCTCATCATCCTCGTCAAGAACCAGATGGGCCTGAAAAATCTGTACAAGATCGTCAGCGAAGCCCACGTCAACTACTTCTTCAAAAAGCCGCGTGTGCCGCGCAGTCTGCTGAACAAATACCGCGACGGCCTGATCCTGACCTCTGCGTGCGAGGCCGGTGAACTGTACCGTGCTATTGTAGAAGGACGCTCCTACGAGGAATTGAAGAAGATCGCGTCCTATTACGACGTGCTCGAAATTCAGCCGCTGGGCAACAACGCCTATATGGTGCGCGAGGGCAAGGTGGACAGCGAAGAGGTCATCAAGGACTTCAACCGCACGGTCATCCGGCTGGGCGAGGACCTGCACAAGCCGGTCATCGCCACCGGCGACGTCCACTTTACCGAGCCGGAGGACGCCATCTATCGTTCGGTCTTGCAGGCGGGCAACGGCTTCAAGGACGCCGACAACCAGCCGCCGCTGTTCTACCGCACCACCGAGGACATGCTGAACCAGTTCAGCTACCTGCCCAAGGAAAAGGCCTACGAGATCGTGGTCACGAATCCGCGCAAGATCGCGGCGTCCATCGACAACAACGTTCGGGCCATTCCGCGCGGCACATACCCGCCCAGCATCGAGGGTGCGGAACAGCAATTACGCGATGCAACGTGGGAACACGCCAAGCGCGACTACGGCGACCCGCTGCCGGAGATCGTCGAAAAACGGCTGCAGAAGGAGCTGGACTCCATCTGCGGCCACGGCTACGCGGTCCTGTACGTCATCGCGGTCAAGCTGGTGGCCTACTCCAATGCGGGCGGCTATCAGGTGGGCAGCCGTGGTTCGGTCGGTTCGTCGGCCGTGGCCCACTTCTCGGGCATCTCGGAGGTCAACAGCCTTCCGCCCCATTACCGCTGCCCCAAGTGCAAGTACAGCGAGTTCATCACCGACGGCAGCGTGGACGACGGCTTCGACCTGCCCGACAAAAACTGCCCTCATTGCGGGACCCGGATGCTCGTGGACGGCCATGACATCCCATTCGAGACCTTCCTTGGCTTCTACGGCGACAAGGAACCCGATATCGACCTGAACTTCTCGGGCGAGTATCAGTCCAATGTTCATCGCTACACCGAGGAATTGTTCGGCAAGGCCAACGTGTTCAAGGCCGGGACTGTCTCGGGCATTCAGGACAAGACCGCTTACGGCTACGTCCGCAAATACCTCGAAGAGCGGGGAAGGACCGTCAACCACGCCGAGGAGAACCGCCTGACGCTGGGCTGCACCGGTGTCAAGCGCACCACCGGCCAGCACCCGGGCGGCATGGTCGTCGTTCCCGACACCTATGAGATCTACGATTTCTGTCCCATCCAGCACCCGGCGGACGACGTGGCGGGCGGTCTGCTGACCACCCATTTCGAATTTAAGTACCTCCACGACACCCTGCTCAAGCTGGACGAACTGGGCCACGATATGCCCACCTTTTATAAGTATTTCGAGGAATACACCGGCATCCCCATCGACTCCATCCCCATGAACGACCCCAAAGTTTATAGTCTGCTGACCAGTCCGGAAGCACTGGGCGTCACGCCGGAGCAGATCGACAGTCAGACCGGGACCTTCGGCATCCCGGAGATGGGCACGAACTTCGTCCGCGGAATGCTGGTGGAAGCCCGCCCCAAAAACTTCTCGGAGCTGATCCAGATCTCGGGCCTGTCCCACGGCACGGACGTCTGGACCAACAACGCCGATGAGCTGATCCGGAACGGGACCTGCACCATCGCGGAGGTCATCGGCTGCCGTGACAGCATCATGCTGTACCTGCTCCGCAAGGGGCTGGAACCCAAGATGGCGTTCGACATCATGGAGGCCGTCCGAAAGGGCAAGGTT
The DNA here is from genome assembly GCA_900551435.1 of uncultured Faecalibacterium sp. Classification (GTDB taxonomy): domain Bacteria; phylum Bacillota; class Clostridia; order Oscillospirales; family Ruminococcaceae; genus Faecalibacterium. The sequence continues at coordinate 5,613 of URVW01000070.1, read as the reverse complement.
GCAAAGGGCGGCTTCAAACCCGGCTGGGAAGAGGCCATGCGGGAGCACGAGGTCCCGGATTGGTATATCGAGTCCTGCCGCAAGATCAAGTATATGTTCCCGAAAGCTCACGCCGTGGCCTACCTGATGTCGGCCATTCGGTTGATGTGGTTCAAAATCTATCGTCCTCAGGCGTTTTATGCGGTGTACTTCACAGTGCGCGGCGACGATATCGACTACGAAGCTGCCGTGGGCGGAGCCGCCGTGGCCCGCGCCCACATGAACGAGGTCAAGCGCCGCCTGAAAGAGGAAAAAAACGCCAAAGACGAAGATGTGCTCGTTTCGCTGCAGCTCGTCAACGAGATGCTGGTGCGCGGGTACGAGTTCCTTCCCATCGAGCTGGGCAAGAGCCGCGGCTCGAGCTATGTGGTCGAGGACGGAAAAGTGCGTCTGCCGTTCTCATCGCTCAAGGGCTTGGGCGGTGCGGCCGCCGATGCGCTGGAAAAGGCCACCATCGACGGGCAGGAGTACCTCTCCATCGAGGAGCTTCAACAGGCATCCGGCGTCAGCAGCGCCATCCTCGAGCGTCTGCGTCAGGTCGGTGCTCTCGGCGACCTGCCCGAAAGCAGTCAGGTGAGCTTTTTCTAAAGCCGCGAAAAAACCTTTGGCTGCCCCTTGACAACCCACCCACAATATGGTATCATACTGGCAGTTAGAAAAAGCTAACCTCAAAAATGCGCAGTTCAGCTTGTCAAACAGGATTGCGCATTTTCACAGAACTTGAAGTTAGAACATGCTAACCAATATTGAAAGAGAGGTTTATCCTTATGAGCAAAGTAGCAATCGTATTCTGGAGCGCAACCGGCAACACCGAGACCATGGCAAACTGCATCGCTGAGGGTGCAGGGGATGCCGCCACCGTCGTTTCCTGCGGCGATATGACCCCCGCAAAGCTGGGCGAGTTCGACGTGGTTGCATTCGGCTGCCCCGCAATGGGCGCTGAGCAGCTGGAGGAGAGCGAGTTCGAGCCGATGTTCGCTTCTCTGGAAGGTTCTCTGAACGGCAAGAAGGTCGCTCTGTTCGGTTCTTACGGCTGGGGCGACGGCCAGTGGATGCGCGATTGGTGCGAGCGTGCCAAGGAGGATGGCGCAGTTCTGTTCAGCGAGGAAGGCCTCATCTGCAACGAGACCCCCGATGATGATGCTCAGGCAGCATGCCGCAAGCTGGGCGCTGATCTGGCCGCTTGGTAAGTACATCTCTTGACAAAACAAGTTTGTCCTGATAAACTAACAGCATGGCTGGTGTTCCGGCTTTTTGATTCCGCAAAAGGTTAACGAAAGCTAACTTTGCGCGGAGCTGCCGCATCAGCGCGATGCTGTAAAACCGGCAGGGGACTGGCATTGCCAGAACCCTGCCTTTTGTGATTCAGGAGGAACGAATGTCTAAAAACACCCCCAAAGATCTTGTCAAAAAGCGCGAAGAAGAAAAGCTTCTGGTCAGCGAGATGATCACGCTCTACTGCCGCAGGCAGCACCACACCCCCAAAGGCTCGCTCTGCCCGGAGTGCCAGCAGCTCCACGACTATGCACTGGCCCGCATCGACCATTGCCCGTTTATGGAGACAAAAACCTTCTGCTCTGCGTGCAAGGTCCACTGTTATAAGCCGGAAATGCGGGAGAAGATCCGGGCGGTCATGCGCTGGTCCGGCCCGCGGATGCTGCCGGTCCATCCCATCCTGTCCATCAAGCATGTGGCCGTCACCATCAAATCCAAGCGGGAAGCCAAAATGCAGAAATAACCCTGCATAATCTCTTTGAAACGGGGCATCCTAGCTTCAAAGAGAGGTGATAACGATGGAAAACACAGGTGTTACCTGCGATGTCTGCGAGTGCCGCCACAATGTGGAGAGCTGCAAATGTGACCTTCCGCAGATCAAAGTGACGGAGCATTGCTCCTGCACGACTCAACAGGTCGAGACGCCCCACTTCTGCCAGAACTACGAGAAAAAGTAACTTCTGAGCGAAGAAAATGCCCTGTCCTGCGCTGAAAACGGCATAGGACAGGGCATTTTTATGCTTTTTTAGCGGACGATGACGTTGCAGGTGGCAAGGCTGCGCACCAGCGTGCCGACGCTGTCTTTCATCTGGATGCCGACAAAACCCAGCCGGAACGCGGCCTGAACATTGTCCAGCCGGTCATCGATGAACACGCTCTCGCGGGCCTTCAGGTGGTATTTGTCCAAAAGAGCCTTATAGATGCGGGGGTCCGGCTTGTTGATGTGGACTTCGCAGGAAGCGATGCCGCCGTCGAACAGGCCCTTCATGTCCCGCTCCATCAAAAGGTCGAGCACGTCCTCGGGGATATTGCTCAGGTAATAGACGCAGTAACCGTGGGACTTGAGTTTCTGCACGAGTTCCTGCATCCGGCGGCGGGGGCGGAGAATGTGCATCCAGTCGTCCAGAACGCCCTGCACCTCAAAGCCGCAGCCCTGCTCCTTGGCGCGGGCCAGCATCCGCTGGTTGGCCTCGAAGCGGGTGATGAGTCCGGCATCCAGAAGCTTCCACTCCTCGCTGCCAAAGGTGAGCTGATAGACCTGCTCTTCGACCTCTGCGTTGAAAAAGCGGTCCACCAGATACTCCTTGGGGTCAAAATCGACCATGACGCCGCCAAAATCAAAAATGATGTTTTTATACATAACAAAGCTCCTCGATCTTTCCGTGAAGGTTTCTGCCCCTCAGTATAGCACAACTGCCCAGGATGCATCAAGCGTTTGTCGGGCGCATACAGTGGAACAAGGAAACCAAGGGAGGGGAGCGGATGACCTTTCGGGAGCTGTGTGCAAAGGAGATCGTTCAGCTGCAGAACGGGGCGTGCCTTGGCAGGGCGGACGATCTGGAACTGGACCCGGAGACGGCGCAGGTGCAGAGCTTGCTGCTGTTCGGCCAGCCGCATCTGTTCGGGCTGCTGGGCCGGGACGAGACGCTGACCATCCCGTGGAGCGAGATCGAAAAGATCGGGCTGGACGCTGTTCTGGTCCGGACCAACATCCCGCCGCCCGCGCCCAAAAAGCCGTCGCTGTGGCAAAAACTGCGTCAGTGGTGGAATGGATGAAAGTTTTTCATCCGCTTTTCGTAAATCAGGGTTTGATTTTACGCAAAACAGGATTATAATAAGGAACCGTGGACAGCAGACCAACGCTGCCCAAAGCCAAAAACACCGCCCCTCTGGGCGCTTGGGAAGTGAAAGGAACTTTCTTTTATGAGCAAAAATTCTTCGTGCACACCGGCAGTCATCCATGGGCTGCGGCTGGTGTTCCCGCCGTTGTCGGCCCTGCTCGTTCTGGTGCTGACCGAGTGGATCGCCCGCGGCAGCCTGACGGCCGATACCTTTTTGCAGTACATTTTTCCGCACGCCGAAGCCTACCTTCTGGCGTGGGGGCTGCTGTTCCTCGTCTGGCTCACGATCGACTGGCTGACCCGCTTCGCCCCGCTGGCCACGCTGCTGATGGCGGTGCTGGGCTGCGTCCCGGCGGCGGTCAACTTCTACACGCTGCAGCTGCGCGGCGAGCCGTTCCTGCCGTGGGACCTCACGCAGGTCTCCGAAGCCGCCGGCGTCGCATCTGCGGCGGGCATCCATATCCAGACCAGCATGGTCGTTTCCATCGTCCTCGTGCTGGCTTTGGTCGTCGGCTCGTTCTTTTTGTACCGGGGCCGTCAAAAGCTGAACTGGAAGCCCCGCGTGGCCGGGTTCGTGGTCAGCGCCGCCGTCACCTGCGGGCTGATCTTCGGCGTCTTTCTGCAGCCCACGGTCACACAGGCCATCGGCATCGTGCCGGACGCATGGATGCAGGACCGCTACTACCGCTATTATGGTGTCATCACGAGCTTTTTGACCAATCTGACCAATCTGGAGATCAGCAAGCCCGAGAACTACTCCGAGGAAGCCGTGAACCAGATCCTCGACGACGTGGAAGCAGGGCAGAAGTACGCCACTTCGCCGCTTTATCCGGAATCCTACGGCGCGACCACCCCGGCGGACGAGACGGTGCAGAAACCGACCATCATCTATGTGATGGATGAGTCCTATTGGGACGTTTCGGAGCTGGAACAGTACGGCTTTGAGTTCGACACCGATGTGTCGGCCAACCTCCACGCCCTGCAGCAGACCAGCGCTTCTGGCCGCGCCTACAGCCCGAGCTTCGGCGGCGGGACCTGCGACGTCGAGTTCGAAGCGCTGACGGGCTATTCCGTCTCCTATCTGCCCAACGGCAGCAAACCCTATCAGCAGCACGTCACAAAACCCATGTTCTCGCTGCCCAATTACCTCAAAACGGAGGGCTACCAGACGGCGGCGGTCCATTGCTTCTGGGCCAAATACTGGAGCCGCGATACGGCCTATCCGAACCTCGGCTTGGATACCTTCGTCAGCTTGGAGAAGATGACCCATGTGAACAAGGTCCGCAAGCACTACTGGACCAGCGGCCTTGTCACCGACGACTCGATGGCCGACCAGATCATCCAGCAGTACGAGAAGATGCGCTCTTCTTCGGACGCGCCGGTGTTCCTCCACGCGGTCACGATGCAGAACCATACCAATTATAATAAGGACAACTACCCCGACGACCAGCGCGTGAAGGTGCTCAGTGCTCCGTCCGGCATCAGCCGCAGTACGCTGGGCGCACTGGAAGATTTCGCCACCGGCATCCGGGACGCCGACGCCATGCTGGGCAAGCTGACCGAATACTTCTCGCAGGTGGACGAGCCGGTCATCCTCGTGTTCTGGGGCGACCATTATAACCCCATCGATTCCAACTACGACGTCTTTACGGCCAGCGGCTACGCCAGCGATTCCAGCACGGACCCCAAGCTGCACCAGACGACGCTGCTGATGTGGTCGAACTACACCGACCAGCCTGTGGACCTTGGGACCATCGCAGCCTACGATATCTCGCCGGTCATGATGAACATTTACGGCCTGAAATCGCCGCTCTACTTCCAGTACCTCACCCGTCAGCTTCAGGCGGCCTACCGCACCAACACGCGCGGGACCATCATGAACCGCGACGGCACGACCACGCAGGACCCCGCTCCGCTGCAGCAGCAATGGAGCGCGAACCACTGGCTGCTCCAATACGACCTCATGTTCGGCAAGGGATACGCCCTCAGCCGGATGGGCATGGAGGGCCTTGGCAGCACACAGACCAGCAAATAAACCAAGAACACAAAAATTTTTTGGACAAAACAGAGAAAACCTCTTGAATCCGTGTCCTTTTTGTGCTATCATAATCTAGCATTACACACGCATCACTATGCCCTTTTGTGCCCTTTTGGGTGGAGGGCAGTCGGCCCCGTCCGATACGGCGGCTCGATCACGGTGTGCGGAGGCAAAACAATACTGGAGGTATTTTTACTATGGCAGTCGTTTCTATGAAGCAGCTTCTCGAAGCAGGTGTGCACTTCGGTCACCAGACCCGTCGCTGGAACCCCAAGATGGCGAAGTATATCTTCACCGAGCGCAACGGCATCTATATCATCGATCTGCAGAAGACCGTGAAGAAGCTGGACGAGGCTTACAACTATGTGAAGGAAGTTGCAGCTGAGGGCGGCGACATCCTGTTCGTCGGCACCAAGAAGC
>URVW01000069.1 GCA_900551435.1 uncultured Faecalibacterium sp. | reverse complement strand
ACAGGCTAAACGTGGCCGTGAGTTCATCATGGGCAAAATGATGGAATGCATCAGCGAACCGCGCAAAGAGCTGTCCAAGTATGCTCCGAAGATTACTACTATCCATGTAGATCCTGATAAGATTGCTAAGGTTATCGGACCTGGCGGCAAGATGATTAAGAAGATCGTTGACGAAACCGGCGCTAAGATTGATATCGATGATACCGGTCGCGTATTTATCGCTGCTGTTAACACCGAGGCTGCTAATAAAGCTATCGAGATGATCGAGGGCATTACTGCCGAAGCTGAGGTTGGCAAGGTTTATACCGGTAAGGTTACCCGTCTGATGAACTTTGGTGCTTTCGTTGAGATTCTGCCGGGCAAGGAAGGTCTGGTGCACATCTCCAAGCTGGACACCAAGCGTGTGGAGCGCGTGGAGGATGTGGTCGCTGTGGGCGACGCCATCGTGGTCAAGGTCACCGATATCGACCAGCAGGGCCGCATCAACCTGAGCCGCCGCGACGCCATTCTGGCTCTGGAAGCCAAGAAGGCTGCCCAGCAGCAGGGCTGATCTCTCCCCTAAAAACAACACAAGCCCCCGAAAGGCTGTGGAACACCAAGGTGCTCCGCCCTTTCGGGGGCTTTTTTGCGTGTCAGGCTTTCACATCCCGCTTGCGCAGCAGCAGCCACGCCAGCAGGAACAGCGCCGCCAGCCAGAGCAGACAGCTGACGAAGAACGGCAGATATGCGCCGGAAAGGACGTCCTCCTGTTTGTTCGCGTTCATGCCCATCTGCATCAGGCAGTAGGGCCAGAAGAGCGAAAGACCCTTGGACCCGGCCAGCATCCCGCTGATGCCGCCCAGCAGCGCCAGAAAAATAGGGACCGCGAAACTGCGGATGACCATGGCCAGCACCAGCTGGGCCGCAATGACGGCCAGTGCACCCAGTGCGCCCCGCAGAAGATACAGCGGCAGGGTTGCGGGCGGAAAACCCGGCAGATGGGCAAACAGCTTGCCGCAGACCACGAACAGCGCGAATACATAGGCGTGGGTCAGCAGGGCCAGCTTGGCCACGACCACGAACTTGGCCGCGAACAGGTCCAGCGGGCGGACCGGCATCGCCATGATGAGGTTCCAGTTGTGGCCCAGATGCTCCAGCCGCCACAGATAGGCCGCATAGGCCCCGACCATGGCCGGGAAGAAGAGCATGGAATAAAACAGCGTGTGCTGGGTCCAGAGACTGTACCAGCCGTCCGTCAAAAGTTCGAGATTCTGAAGATAGTTGAAGGTCCCGTACCCGGCGGAGATGGTCGGGAGAAGAAAGAACATCACCCAGATGGGGGATGCATGGAGCTTGCGGTTTTCCGCAAGGATACAGCGTTTGAGCATCGGTCACACCTCCTGCTTCTGCACATGACGCCATGCCAGAACGAACAGCACGGCGCTGAGGAACATCGTGAACGCCAGCAGCCCCCAGTGGAAGGGCCGGGTCCCGTAGAGGACGAGATGCGTCTCTTGATCCCACAGGGCGACCTCATAGGCGCTCAGCGGGATAAAATAGCCCCACGGCACAAAATAGCTGACGATGGGCGGCATGAAGGCGGAAAAGATGCCCAGCAGCGCTCCCACGATGCCGACGCAGAGGGCCGGGAGTGGGTTCTGGAACCAGAGCATGAGCAGAAATTCGGAGAAGAAGAGCATGGCGTTCACCGCAAAGGTGCAGACCGCCAGATAGCAGAACTGCCCCGCCGGGAACGGTTCGGTGTAGCCGCTGAAATGGCCCAGCAGCAGGGCGGACCCCATTTCCAGCAGGGTGGTCAGCAGCACTTCCAGCAGGCCGAAAGCCGCTTTTCCCGCGAACAGACTGCGGCGGCTCTGTAAGGTATACAGCAGCTTGGGCGTGCCGCCCTTCAGCTCGATATCCCATAAACGGGATGCCAAAAGGGCCATCATCACGGGCAGAAGGATGGCGTTGATGACCGGAAGGCTGTAGAACAGGGAGCTGTAGCCGTTGGCCAGCTCTTCCGGGGTGGAGGGGGACAATCCGCCGATCCAGACCGTGATGATGAACGGAAAAAGCAGACAGATGGCGAGGTCATGCCGCCGATGGGATTTGCGGACCTCTGCGCGAAAGGTGCGGAGCATTTCAGACCACCTCCTGCGGGTTCTGGGTCAGGCTGAGGAAGATCTCTTCCAGATTCTTGGTCTGGGCCGTCAGGCCGACGACCCCGGCTCCGTTCTCGGAAAGGGCGCTGACCAGCGCGGCCAGCTGCTCGTCCGGCAGGGGCGGAAGCTCGAGCACGCCCGGTTCCTGCGGGTTCGAGACGGCCGAAATGCCCTGACGGCTCAGCACGGCCGCGCCTTTGGGCAGGTCCAGCACCCGCAAAAGGATGCCGCCCCGGCTGTGCTGCTGCAATTTTTGCAGCGGCCCCTCGAACAGCATCCTGCCGTGGTTCAGAATGCCTACCTGCGTGACCATCTGTTCGATCTCGCCCAAAAGATGGCTCGAAATGAGAACCGTTGCGCCGGTCGTCTCGGGCATCGAGGCGATGAGGCTTCGCATCTCCTGAATGCCGGCAGGGTCCAGACCGTTGGTCGGCTCGTCGAGGACCAGCACCTTCGGGCTGCCCAAAAGCGCCATCGCGATGCCGAGACGCTGCTTCATGCCCAGCGAATACTGCCCGACTTTCCGGTCTGCGTCGGCGGTCAGATGCACGATGTCCAGCACGCGGTCGATGTCCTTGGCGTCCACTTCTTTCAGCTCGGCCACGATGGCCAGATTTTCGCGGGCCGTCAGGTGCAGATAGCCGGACGGCGACTCGATCAGACTGCCCGTCTGGCGCAGCAGGGGGATGCGGTTCTCTTCGTTCATCACATGGCCCAGCAGCTCGACGCTGCCGCCGGTGGCGTGGATCAGGCCGAGGATCATCTTCATGCTCGTGGATTTTCCCGCGCCGTTGGGGCCGAGAAAGCCGTAGACGCACCCCTGCGGGACGGTCAGGTTGAGGTGATCGACCACAAGGCGGTTCTGGTAGCTCTTGCACAGGTCGTGGGTTTCGATGACAGGTTTCATATCCGTCGCTCCTTTTCGTGTTTGGTTTGGGAACACCCACAGGATACACCCGCCGCCTTAATCGAGCCGAAAGCCCAGCTTAATTTGCGCTTAAATTTTCGGTGTTTTCCACTTGCGGCAGAGAAATTGTGGTATAGTGAAGAAAAGCCAAACCAAAGGAGCGCCCATGCGATGAATACGATCTATGATGCCAAACTGTTGTTGGTGGACGACAACCCGGACCTGCTTCGGCTGCTCTGCGAACAGCTGACCAGCGCGGGCTACCGCTCCATCCGGACTGCCGCGAACTGCGCCGCGGCCAAGGCGGCGTTCGAAGCCGAGACGCCGGAACTGATGGTGCTGGATATCAACCTGCCGGACGGCGACGGCTTCTCGCTGTTCCGTGCCCTGCGGGGGCGGGCGGATGTTCCGGCGCTGTTCCTCTCGGCTCGCGATGCCGACGCGGACCGGCTGTTCGGGCTGGGTCTGGGCGCAGACGATTACCTGACGAAACCCTTTCTGATGCAGGAACTGCTGCTTCGGGTCCAGCACATTTTGCAGCGGGCGTATCGGTTCGAACTGTCCCGCGCCGGGGGCGCAGAGCTTCGGCTGGGCGGCCGCCGGGTGGCGCTGAACGATGCGCTGATCTACCGGGAAGATGGCTCTGTCCAGCCGCTGACGGCCACGGAACTGGCCCTTCTGCGGAAGCTGGCCGAGAACCGGGGCCATCTGGTCACCTATGACGCCCTGTGCGCGGCGGTCTGGGGCGCGGATTATTATGGCTATGAGAACAGCTTGGGGGTCCACATCCGCCATCTGCGGGAAAAGCTGGAACCCGAACCCAGCCGCCCGCGCTGGCTGCTGACCGTGCGGGGCATCGGCTACAAGCTGGCAGGGGAGGGAGCGCAATGAAAACCTTCGTGCGGCTCATCCGGCGGTATCTGCTGACGGCGGTGGGCGTCATGCTGCTTCTGGTCACAGTTGGCATCGGGCTGCTGGCGTATCTGGGCTGGCAGGAGAGCCAGCGGACCATCCAGCGGGACTATTCGGTGGAGGAGATCGCCGATTCGATGGTGTGCACCGAAACGGGTCTTACGTTCGGCCCGGAACACCCGGCGGAACGCTGGATGGCGGGCTATGCATGGGCCATGGTGCTGGACGACGCGGGAAACGTGACGTGGAGCTATGCGCTCCCGGAGACGCTGGACCGCACCTATACGCCCAGCGATGTGGCGCGGTTCGCCCGGTGGTATCTGGACGATTACCCGGTGTTCTGCTGGTCGGAGGACTATGGCCTGTTCGTGGTCGGCTTGGCGCGGGGGAGCCTGTGGCGCTACAATATCTACTCCTCGCAGGAGATGGTCGTGGACGTGGTGCAGGGGGTCGTGTTGGTGTTTGGCGGCTTTCTGCTGGCGGGGCTGGCGCTCTGCTTTTGGCTCAGCTGGCGGGGCGCAAAGCGCTTGCAGACCGTGGCGGCGGGATTGGACCGGCTGGCCGAGGGGCAGACCGTTCAGCTGGACACCGGCGGCTTTACCGGTGAACTGGCCGAAAAGCTGAACCAGACCAGCGCCCACTTGCAGCGGAAAAATGAGATCATCGCCCAGCGCGACAATGCCCGCACCCAGTGGATCGCGGGGGTCAGCCACGACGTCCGCACCCCGCTGGCCCTGATCTTGGGCTGGGCCGAGCAGCTGGAACAGGACAAGGCCCTGCCCGCCCCGGCGCGGCAGAAAGCGGGTGGCATCCGCACCCAGAGCGAGAAACTGCGCGCCCTCATCGACGACCTGAACCTCACCAGCAAGTTGCAGTATGGGGCGCAGCCGCTTCGGAAGGAGCTGTGCGCCGCAGGGCCGCTGGTGCGGGAGCTGGTGGCGCAGTTCTGCGACAGCCCGCTGGCCGAACGGTGTGACCTCTCCCTGACCCAGACCCCCGCCGCCGAACAGGCAAAGCTTTCGGTGGACCGCGCGCTGCTGGGCCGTCTGCTGGAAAATCTGCTGAACAACAGCATCCGCCACAACGAAGCGCCGGTCCGGCTTGGCATCCGCACCGAGGTCGTGGGCGGCTCGTTCTGCCTGACCGTCGCGGATGACGGTGCGGGCTATCCGCCCGCCGTCCTTGCGGCGCTGAATGCCCCGGAACCGGTCGAAAATGCCCCGCACATTCTGGGGCTGCATGTCGTGGAGCAGATCGCGTCCGCCCACGGAGGAAGAGCTGTGTTCGGCCAGAACACCCCCCACGGGGCCAAAACGACCCTCTGGCTCCCGCTGGACACCTAAAACAAAACCGTCCCCGGTTCTTCGTTGGAAGGACCGGGGACGGTTTGCTATTTAGAAACCGTTAGATGGGCTGGAACGAGAAGCGGAACTGCATCCCGGCGGTCACGACGGGACAGGCGTTCTCGTGCGGCTTTGCGCCCCAGCTGTTGTCGCCGCCAACGCCGCGCTGGAACGCCGCACAGCGCACGACAGTTTTGGAGTCATCGCGGGGCAGCTCGTAGAGATGGCGGGCGTTTTCCAGCTCGTGCGGGGTGTAGGGCAGGGCCGAGAAGGTCATGCCGTCCGCGCTGGCAAAGCGGATGCCCGGGAGACTGCCCGAAAGTTCGGCGCAGTACACGCTGGTGCGGCTTCCGCATTCCTGCGGATAGACCGGGCTGTTCTGGGCGAAATCGTCGCGGACGCTGTAGGTCCAGCAGCCCATTTTTCCGCCCGCCGTGCGGTCCGTGACCGTCTCGCGGGGGCCAAGGCCGAGGTAGGAGACTTCCTTCAGACCGGAACGGAGCGGGAAGAGCAGCCCGAACTCGGGCACTTCGGCGGTCTGGCCCTGCCACGTCAGAGTGACGTCACAGCGGCCCGCGCCATCGATGACAAATTCCATGGGCAGAAGCTGGCCGTCCGGCAGGGTATACACCGTATGAACGGTGACAAACTCTGCGCTAGCTTCGGCGGTCAGGTTGTCGCACCGGGCGTAGAGTCCGGCGGTTTTCCAGAAGGCAAATTCGAACGGTTCGGCACAGCCGTCGTCGTTGTTGGTGGGCGCGCGCCAGAAGTTGGGGCGTACCGTGTCATCCAGCAGCTGCACGCCGTTGTACCGCGCGGAGACCAAGCCTTTTCCGCGTCCGAAGATGTACTCGAAGCCTTCGCCCTTCACGCCGATGTTGTAATCCATTTCCACCAGCTGCGGGGCGGGCTGGGTCAAACGCGCTTGGGGGCGCTGCTTCCAGATCTGACCAAAGGCGACCTCGGAATCGGGCGCGAGACCGGGCAGCGGGTTGCGCTGGAGCACGGAAAGCGTCATGCTGGCAAGGCCGCAGTCCGGCAGGGGGAACGGATACGGGATGCGGACCGTTTCGCCGGGGGCGCAGACGGCTGTCAGCTCGGCACGGCGCTGTTCCTGCCCGTTGACCGCCGAGGTAAAGACCAAAGTGTAGAAGCTCAGGTCGGTGAACAGGGTTTGGTTTTCCACAATGGCTTCGGTCTCGGTGCAATGGATCTGGAACGGCGCATAGGCCGCCTTCACGGCGTCCATCTTGGGGGTGTTGCGGCGGTCCGGCAGCACAAGGCCGTCGATGCAGAATTCGCGGTCAGTGGGGCGGTCGCCGAAGTCGCCGCCGTAGGCAAAGCTGGGCTTGCCGTCCGGGCCGGGAACTTCGATGCCGTGGTCGATGTACTCCCAGATGAAGCCGCCCTGATACAGCGGCTCTTCGTAGGCATAGGTGGTGTAGTCAGTGATGCCGCCGTTGGAAGTGCCCATCGCGTGGCTGTATTCGCACATGATGAAGGGCTTTTCCGGGTGCTCTTTGAGGAAGGCTTTGATGCCCTCCACGGGGGTGTACATCTGGCTCTCCATGTCCGAGGTGGCGGGGAAACTGCGGTCCCAGAAAATGCCCTCGTAGTGCACCAAACGGCTGGGATCGGTGCGGCGGAAATACTCGCTCATTTCCCAGAGCGTTTTGCCGCCGTGACTCTCGTTTCCGCAGGACCAGATCAGGATGGAAGGATGGTTTTTATCGCGTTCCAGCATGGCTTTTGCGCGGGCGAGCACGTTTTCGCGCCATTCGGGACGACTTCCGGGCAGGGTCCATTCGTCCGAGCCGTCGGCCCCGAGTTTCTGCCATGTTCCGTGGGTTTCAAGGTTGGTCTCGCCGATGACATACAGGCCGTATTCATCACAGAGCGAGAGGAAATACGGGTCGTTGGGATAGTGGCTGGTACGCACGGCGTTGACGTTGTGGGCCTTGAGGTTCCGTACATCCCAGAGCATCTCTTCGTGGGAGACGGTGCGGCCGGTCTTGCAGCTCCACTCGTGGCGGTTGACGCCCTTGAACACGATGCGCTTGCCGTTCAAAAGCATCTGCTTATTCTTCAGCTCAAATTTGCGAAGCCCCACTTTCAAGCCGGTGCGCTCCACCAGAGCGTTATCTTTTAGCAGGGCGATTTCGGCGTAATACAGATTCGGCTGTTCGGCGCTCCACAGGGCAGGATGCTCCACGGCAAACGTGAAAGAAACGTCCTGCACATCCGGTTCCACGTCGGGGTCGGCCTCGCCCTTGCCGAACACCACGCCGCTGTCGTACTCGGCAGGTTCGCCTACCTCGGCGGTCTGTGTCTGCCCGTTGAACACGACCGAAATATTTCCTGTGCCGCTGACCTTGCAGTCAAAGGTGACGTTCACATGGGAAAAGTCGTCGGCAAACTCCTGCTTCACAAGCAAATCTTCGAGGTGCAGTTCGGGTTTGGTGAACAGCTCCACCGACCGGAACAGGCCGCTCATCCGCCAGAAATCCTGATCTTCCAGCCAGCTGCCGGAAGAGAAACGATACACCTGAATCGTCAGCTCATTTTCGCCCGGGCGGACCGCCTCGGTCATGTCGAATTCCGCTGGAGTGAAGGTGTCCTCGGTGTAACCGATGTAGACCCCATTGCACCAGACAGCGGCCGCACTGTCAGCGCCGTTCAGGCGGAGATAGCAGCTGGCCCATTGTTCGGGCAGGGCAAAGGTGCGGCGGTACTCGCCGATGGGGTTGTAGTCCTGCGGAATCTGGCCCGGATGCAGCTTTTCATGGCCGTCCCATGGATATTGGGTGTTGACGTAGTGGGGCGTTCCGTAGGGGTGACCGGGCTTTTTCAGGCTCTGGATCTGGATAAGGCCCGGGACGGTCAGCGTGTCCCACGCCGAGAACGGCGCAGTCAGGTTTTCGGCATAGCGGAAATCCCACTCGCCATCCAGCGAGACCGTCAGCGGCATTTCCGGGCTGGTCTGGTCGGCAAAATGGGCGTGGGCAGGCAGACGGTTCTGCTGGAAGATTTCCGGGTCCGCCAGCAGAGCGGGGGTCATTGGTTCAAGCAAAGGCATAGCAGATACCTCGTTAGTTTGCTTCGTCGATGACTTCCGTATCAAGGACGGTATGGCCCTTGGTGATGTGATACTTCACGGCGGGCAGATGGACGTTGGTGTGATACAGGCTGGTGTTGGGGTCGCAGCCGATGACCACCGGCGTGCCCTTGCCGGTCACGGCACAGCGCAGGGTGTCGGTGTGGGCTTCGGCGGTATCGTTTTCCACGGATTCGGCGTAATTCGGTGCAAAATTCGGGACTGCATAGCCGCAGTCGTAGGCTTCGCAGTCGAAAACGCTGTCGATCTCGTGGTGGCGGCGGTGGCCGGTGGCGGTGGGAGTGATGGTGGTCGTGACCTCGATGCCCGGGAACGGCGACCACTGTGCGACGACAGCGCCCTTTTGGATCTCCCACGTTTTGCTCACCTTGCGGACGAACACGTTGTCGTCGATGACGAAGGCCAGCATGTTGTCCGGTGCGGCCTGATACAGAACCTCGCGGCTGCGGGAAGCGCAGAAGCCGAACCGGGTGTCGTAGGCGAACTTGGCGTATTTTTCAGGGAACTGGCCGTGGCCGTGGCCCTCGTTGACTCCGGCGGCATAGGCGGTCACCCGGCCCGCGCGGCGCTGGACCAGCATGTTGGCATAGGGCATGGGCTTGAGCGAATCCAGTGCGGGCATCGGGGCGGCTTCGGCGGACCAGAACGGGTGGTCGTCGGGCAGGGCCAGCAGCAGGAAGCACTTCATGCCCCAGTAAGGGCTGCCGGGGGCGTTGTAGCGCTCGGCCATGTACATCTGTGGATAGCAGTAGCCGATGGTCAGGATGCCGTCGCGGTCGAACATCTTCTGGTCCAGCCACCAGTGGAAGTTCCGCACGATCATGCCCTTCATGACGGGCAGGGGCAGCGGCTCCAGCCCAGCCCAGATGCACGCGGCCCAGAAGCAGTTCTGCGCAAAGCGGTAGCTCAGGCTGCGGCCAAAGGGAAGAGCCGCGCCGTTGGCATCGAACCAATACACGAACTGCTGGGCGAACAGCTCGGCGCGACTGCGGTAGAGGGCCGCACGCTGAGGGTCGGTGTCGGCGGCGAACTTCGAGTAGAGCAGACCGTAATACTGGATGGCCCACGGGATGTAGTAGTCTTTCTGGATGGAAGCGCCGTCGGTGGACCAGCCGTCGCCGCTGTAATAGCTGTCGATCTTTTTCAGGCCGTCCTCGAGCAGTTCCTCGCTGTAGGGCATGTTCTGGCTCTTGAGGGCGAGGTTGGTGAGGATGCGGAAGAACTGCCAGTTGCAGTCCGGGATGGTGTGCTCGTTGATCTGGCCGAGCCATGCGGCAAGGTTTTTCTTTTCGGCGTCGGAAAGCGGTTCCCAGACCTTTTCGGGCGCGGTCAGGATGCCGCACGCGATGGCGGCCATCTCGACGAAGCACTGGTCATAGTCCTTGCACTTCCCCCAGTATTCGGGGCCGGCGGGGTCCGAGCCGGAAGCAAGGCCTTTGCGGTAAATTTCCTCGAACTCCGGGTCCGAGCCGCCGCCCACCCAGAAGGGGACCAGCGCCCAGAGCGGGCGGCTGAAGGCTTCCAGCTCGATGGCGTTCTGGTCGTAGGTCACGCCCGTTTCGCCGAGGTGCAGCCGTCCGCATCCGGCAGAATAAAACGGCTTGAGCGGGTCGAGGAATCTGTGCATCAATGCGGTAAAATCGGCTTTCGATTGCAGTTTCATCACCAATACATCTCCCAATCTTTCGTCAGGCGGGTCAGCGCCTCCATGTAGAAGTAATCGCCCCAGCTCGTGCATTCATCCACGCCCTCGGGGGTGCAGGTGTTGTAGGGGCTCTTTTTGCTGTAAGTGCCGTGGAGCAGCTGGCCGGAGCCCAGCGTTCCGGGCTTCACGGTGTAGTTCCGGGCCAGACTGCCCAGCATCTGCCGTGCCAGCGTGCGCCACTGTTCGGCCTCGTCTGCGCCGACGTACTTGGCGGCTTCCAGCAGACCACAGGCCACGATAGCGGCGGAAGAGGAATCGCGCGGTTCGCCGCTTTCGGGGGCGAAGATCATGTCCCAGCAGGGGACGAGGTCCTCGGGCAGACGGGACAGGTAGAACGCCAGCGCCTTGCGGAACACATCGAGGAACTTTTCGTCGTGGGTGTAGGTGTAGCCGATGGCGCTGCCGTAGACGCCCCAAGCCTGTCCGCGCGCCCAGAAGCTGTCGTCCTTGTAGCCCTGACAGGTGCGGCCGCCCTTGGGCGTGCCGTCCGGGTTCATGAAGAAGGTGTGGTAGGTGCTGCCGTCCGGGCGGAAAGAGTTGGCCAGCGTCGTGGCGGTGTGGGCCGCGGCGATCTCACGATAGTGGTCGTCGCCGGTCGTCTCGCTGGCCCAGTAGAGCAGCGGAACGTTCAGCATACAGTCGATGATATAACGGTAGTTGTCGGGGTCGTCCATGGTCCCCCACGCCTGAAGGAACTTTCCGCTGGGCTGGTAGCGGGTCAGCAGCTGGTCGGCGGCGGCGATAGCGGCGTCGCGGCCCTTCTCGCTGCCCACCAGCTTCCATGCGGCCACGCAGGTGGGACTGTAGAGGAAGCCCATGTCGTGGTGGTCCACTTCCACTTTCCGCGCGATGCGGTCCGCGAAACTGTCCACCTGAATGAGGGCGGCGGTCTTGAATTTCTCGTCGCCGGTGGCCTCGTAGGCCAGCCACATCTCACCGGGCCAGAAACCGCAGGTCCACTGGTTGTTGGCGCAGCCCGGATAGATGCCGTTCACGCTGGAATGGTTCTGGCACTGGTAGGTGTAGAGGGGCAGGTTGGTCTCCACCTGCTTGCATGCGGCGGCCAATGCCTGTTTTGCTTCGGCATCGGTCAGGATGGGAAGATCGTACGATTTCATAAGCAGCTCCTTTATGGTATTGGGATGGATGGTCAATCTTTGAAATCAAACGTCGGGATGTTTTTCCAGCGTTCTTTCAGGAAGTGGGCCGCCAGCTTGGGGCGGCGGTCCCGGGTGAACAGGCCCTTTTTGTTGCCGTCCACCCGCATGGGACCCTGCACGGTGTCGTAATCCGCGAAGTTCCAGACGAACTCGCCCACGAACCACGGGCGCTTGTCGAACTCGGCGTCCAGACGGCGGTAGAACTCCACTTGGAACTCTTCACTGAACATCTCGGCCCCGGCGGTGTGCAGACCGGCCACGGTGTCCGCGCCGTATTCGCTCATCATCACGGGTTTGTGCTGGGCTTCCCAGAAGTCCAGCTCCTGATTCAGCCCGTAACAGGCGGCGTCCAGATCGCCGGACAGGTTATACCAACCATAATAACGGTTGATGCAGACAATGTCCATAGTTTTTGTGGTGAGATCTTTGGTGTAATCGTTCTGGCAGCAGACCAGCGTCACGGGGCGGTCCTGCGGGTCCAGCTGATGGGCCAGCTCGTAGAGGGGATGCCAGTAGTCGTAGGCGTCCTGCGGGAAGTGCTCGAGGTCCGGCTCGTTGCCAAGGCTCCACAGCACGACGCAGGGGTGGTTCTTGTCCCGCTGGATCATTTCCATCAGGACCTGCCGGTGATGCTCGGCCAGCGGATAGGTTTTGTAGGGGTTGACCGCCGCGCCGCCGCCGATGCCCACTGCGGGCGTCTCGTCCATGACGAGGATGCCCTCCCGGTCGCACAGGTCGTAGAACTCTTCCGCATAGGGGTAGTGGCTGGTGCGGACCGCATTCGCGTTGGCCCAGTGGAGCAGGTTGATGTCCTTGACGTTCAGCGCTTCGTCCAGTCCGCGTCCGTGGGCCGTGAAGTCCTCGTGCTTGCAGAAGCCCTTGAAGTAGAGCGGCTTGCCGTTCAGCAGCACCTGTGTGCCCTTGACCTCGATGCTGCGCACGCCGAAGGTCTGGTCGTATTCGTCTGCGCCGCAGGTGATGTGCATCGTGTAGAGGTAGGGGATGCCGGGGCGCGGCTCCCACAGATGGACGTCCGGGATGTTCAAAGAGGACACGCCGCCGTCCGCTTCGGCCACCGGCTGGCCGTCGGCGTCGAGGATGGTGACATGGACTTTGCCCGTTCCGGGATGGGTGACGGAGTAGGTCACCTGACCGTCGTTTTTGGTGAGGATCTTCACATCTTGAATGAAATCGTCCTGCGGGGTGGTGCAGAGCCAGACCGGACGGTGGATGCCCGCATAATTGAAGAAGTCGAAGTTCGGGCGGTTCTGCGGTGCGGCGATCCGCTTGGCGGCTTCGACGCTGGGGATGCCCGCGTTGTCAGAGCCAAAGAACGCCAGCTGGCCGGCCTCGTTGCCGACGGGCAGGGTGCTGTGGTCCACGCGGTTGTCACAGGCGACGGTCAGAAGGGCCGTCTCGCCGGGGAGGAGCTGACCGGTGAGGTCGGCTTCGAACGGGGTGAACCCGCCCTTGTGCTGGGCGATGAGCTGGCCGTTCAGCCAGACCTTGGCCGTGTGGGTGACGGCTCCGAACCGCAGGACCACCCGCTGGCCGGTGCAGAACGCCGGGAGCGTGATGCTCCGCTGATACCACGCCCAGCCGTAGTGGCGGCGCAGAGCGGTGGTCTGGTCGTTCTGGTCGTTGTAGCTGGCCGGAACGGCGATGGGCTGCGGGTCCGGCAGCGGCTGGGCCGGGTCGAACTGGGCCTCGTCGGTGCTGCCCAGCGCAAAGTCCCAGATGCC
>URVW01000068.1 GCA_900551435.1 uncultured Faecalibacterium sp. | reverse complement strand
CGCCGAGTTCACCCACGGCTATGTGGACATGGCGCTGGACCTGCCTGAAGGCTGGAGCTGGGAGCAGGTGTCTGATAACGGCACCGACAAGACCGAGGGCATCCGCTTCTACAAGACCGCCGACACCGCCGTCAGCTACACCCTGCTGTGCTGGACGGGCGGCTATGGCATCTGCGGCACCGGCGTCACCAGCGAGGAGCTGACCCTTGCCAACGGCATGAAGGTCTGGCAGCACACGGAGGAGGACACGGAAAAGGGCACCATGGTCATGGCGGACATTTTCTTTGAGGACGCGCCGGGCAGCTATGTGGCTTCCCCCTCCGAGACCATGACCACCGAGGTGTGGAACGCCAACCGGGCTGAGCTGCTGTCCATTCTGGGCACGGTGCAGCTGGGGCGCAAGAGCGTCAGCCAGCAGGCCGCCATGGACGCGGCCAAGGCGCAGTACACCGGCGAGTACGATCAGGTGTACGCCACCTATGACGTGACCTCCGGCGCGTGGACGGTGAGCTTCAGCAAGAGCGCCGCCGGCGCAAAGACCGACCGTCTGGTGGTGGATGCCGCCGGAAAGGTCATGGCCGCCGGGAAGTGAAAATATACCCGGTGACTTGACAAATGTCCGTCACCGGGTATAATGGAGATAGAGCAGCTGCGACAAGCGGTTTGGCTCTGGTTTGATTCGTTTATCTTTTCAGAAAGCCGTCACTTGCCAGAGTGGCGGCTTTCGCGTTTTACCTTCAATGTAAAGACGAGTCCAAACAAGTGAATGGTCAACGTGATAGGCATACTGTCACCTCCTTTCGGAGGGCGTAGCCAAACCGCCTGCCGTAGCGCAGCAACTCTATTCCGCAACATATTGTAACAATCTGACGAAGAAATGTCAATGCTTCCCGCTTGACAACCACCCCGAAACGTGCTATTCTTTCCCTGTTACAGGCGATGATGGGCGTGGCTGCCCGGAGCCGCGGGAGGAAATGCCCGCCGGATGCCCCGTTACCGGCAAGAGAGTGTGGAGCGATCCAAATTCAGGTGGAACCACGGACTAAAGCTTAGTTCGCCCTGATGTCAGCAATGGCATCAGGGCGTTTTTTGTTTTCCAAAACTATTCACATAAAGGAGACGAGCACATGAAAAACACCGAAAAGACCATGGATAAGATCGTGGCGCTGTGCAAAAACCGCGGCATCATCTTCGCAGGCTCCGAGATCTACGGCGGCCTTGCCAACACATGGGACTACGGCCCGCTGGGCGTGGAGCTGAAGAACAACATCAAGAAGGCCTGGTGGAAGAAGTTCGTGCAGGAGAACCCCTACAACGTGGGGCAGGACGCCGCCATCCTCATGAACCCCCAGACCTGGGTGGCCAGCGGCCATCTGGCCGGCTTCTCCGATCCCCTGATGGACTGCAAGGAGTGCAAGGAGCGCTTCCGCGCCGACAAGCTCATCGAGGACTGGTGCCACGAGAACAGCTTCGAGCTCAGCAAGCCCATCGACGCCTTCTCCCAGCAGGAGATGAAGGACTTCATCGAGGAGCACAACATCCCCTGCCCCAGCTGCGGCAAGCACAACTTCACCGACATCCGTCAGTTCAACCTGATGTTCAAGACGTTCCAGGGCGTCACCGAGGATGCCAAGAACACCGTGTATCTGCGGCCCGAGACGGCCCAGGGCATTTTCACCAACTTCGTCAACACCCAGCGCACCACCCGCCGCAAGCTGCCCTTCGGCGTCTGCCAGGTCGGCAAGGCTTTCCGCAACGAGATCACCCCGGGCAACTTCACCTTCCGTACCCGCGAGTTCGAGCAGATGGAGTGCGAGTTCTTCTGCAAGCCCGGGACCGACCTCGAGTGGTTCGCTTACTGGAAGGACTACTGCGAGAACTGGCTGCTGAGCCTCGGCATCAAGAAGGAGCACCTGCGTCTGCGTGACCACGAGCCGGCAGAGCTGGCCTTCTACAGCCGCGCGACCACCGATATCGAGTATGCGTTCCCGTTCACCGACTGGGGCGAGCTGTGGGGCATCGCAGACCGCACCAACTACGACCTGAGCCGCCATCAGGAGGCTTCTGGCAAGAGCTTGGAGTACTTTGACTCTGAGACCAACGAGCACTATATCCCCTACGTCATCGAGCCGTCTCTGGGCTGCGACCGTGTGGCGCTGGCCTTCCTGTGCGAGGCTTACGACGAAGAGCACCTCGTCGATGCCAAGGGCAAGGAAGATGTCCGCACCGTCCTGCGTCTACATCCGGCTCTGGCTCCCTACAAGTGCGCTGTCCTGCCGCTGAGCAAGAAGCTGGGCGAGAAGGCCATGGAGATCCGCAACGAGCTGAGCAAGTACTTCATGGTCGATTACGACGACACCGGTTCCATCGGCAAGCGCTATCGCCGTGAGGACGAGATCGGCACGCCGTACTGCATCACCGTGGACTTCGACACCGTCGGCGACGAGGCCAAGGGCATCACCGCAGATAACTGCGTCACCGTCCGCAACCGCGACACCATGGAGCAGGTCCGTATGCCCATCAGCGAGCTGAAGAGCTACATCGAGAGTAAGATCGAGTTCTAAAATCAAAAATCCTCTGTCTGCAGCAATGCGGACAGGGGATTTTTTGCATGGAAAAAGGCTTCGCAGGTTGAAAAACTGCGAAGCCTTTGTTATACTGATTTTCGAGAGTGCTGCCCACATACGGCAGGCGGTCTTGCGCCTTCCCGACTTGGCGTCAGGGAGGTCTGCATTGCTGCACCCCTGACGCTTCGTGCGAAAGGGGGGATGATCCATGACGCTTTTGGAAACGTTAGCCTTGCTGACGTTGCTTGCAACGGTCGGCTTTGGGATGTTTGATATCGCTTGGAAAATCTTTGGCAACAAAAAATGACCGCCCAAGTCTAGCCCACTTCGCGGTCATTTTTATGTGACAAGTTGAAAGGTGCGGACCGTTTGCCGGACAGCATTCTCTTTCTGTTTGTAGTATAGCACAGCACCGAAAAAAATGCAACGTGATAAAACGATTTCCGGTGGACACGCACCCGAAAAAAGGGTATACTGGACCACAGAATAAGAACCATGCCGTTTTTGCACGGCAGAAAGGAACTTTCGTGGAAAACTTTAACGAACTTCTGAAAAAATATGCCGATTTCATCGTCCGTGTGGGCGTGAATCCCCAGCCGGGGCAGACCCTGATCATCAACTGCTCGCTGGAAGCGGCCCCGCTGGCGCGTCTGTGCGTCCGCAGCGCTTATGAGGCCGGTGCACGGGATGTGCAGGTGAACTGGAAGGACAATACCGTTTCCCGCACCCAGATGGAGCTGGGCAGCGAAGAGGCTCTGTGCGACAACAAGCCGTGGCAGCTGCGCCGCTATCTGGACTATGCCGAGAGCGAGGGCGGCGTGTGCGTCCTGCATTTGATCGCCGATGATCCGGAGGTCTACGCCGGTCTGGACGGCGCAAAGATCAGCCGCGTGAATGCGGCCGCCCGCAAGTTCATGGCCCCGTGGCGGGAGTACACCATGAACGATAAGGTCCAGTGGTCCATCGCCGCCATGCCCAGCGCCCCGTGGGCGAAGAAGATGTTCCCGGAGCTGGACACCGCTGCCGCCATCGAGAAGCTGTGGCAGCTCATCTTTGATGTCTGCCGCGTCACCGGCGGCGACCCCGTCAACGAGTGGAAGGCTCACCTTGACCGCCTGATGACTCTGCGCGACAAGATGAATGCTTTCGACCTCGAGAGCGTCCACTTCAAGAGCAGCAACGGCACGGACCTGACCGTGGGTCTGGCCGACAAGGCCAGCTGGGAGAGCGCCGGCAGCAAGAACGAGAAGGGCGTGGACTTCCTGCCCAACATCCCCACCGAAGAGGTGTTCACCGCCCCGCACAAGGACAAGGTGGACGGCATCGTTTACGGGACCAAGCCCTATGTGTTCAACGGCCAGCTCATCAAGGGCTTCCATGTCACCTTCAAGGATGGCAAGGTCATCGAGCACGGCGCAGAAGAGGGCGCAGACCTGCTGGGTCAGCTGCTGGACACCGACGAAGGCTCCCGCCACATCGGCGAAGTGGCTCTTGTGCCCGCTTCCAGCCCCATCAACCGCAGCGGCGCGCTGTTCTACAGCACCCTGTTCGACGAGAACGCCGCATGCCACATCGCATTCGGTGCAAGCTACCCGGGTACGACGGCTGACGGGACCAGCCTTTCCAAGGAAGAGCTGCTGGCCCGCGGCATGAACCAGTCTGCCATCCATGAGGATGTCATGATCGGTGCAGAGGACAGCGAGATCACCGGCAAGTGCCGCGACGGCCGCACTGTGGAGCTGTTCAAGAACGGAATTTGGGTATTATAATAGGGCGCGAAGCCCATTGCCGAATGGAAAACCGTGCTCAAGCAGTCAGCAGGACCAAAACCGGTCTGCCAATGGCTCCCCTAGATAGGGGAGCTGGCGAGCGAATGCGAGACTGAGAGGTTTTTTCAACGAAATCTCTTGCATATTTTGCCGGAGTATGGTATATTCTATTTGTACGATATAACTTTTATGGAACGTGGGCCGCAAGGTCCGCGTTTCTTGTTTGTTTGGAGGTTTTTTATGGCGAAGCAGTCTGGCGGAAATACCGCCCAGAGAGTCGAAGCGCTTGTCCGCCCCACGGTGGAGGGCATGGGTCTGCGCCTGTGGGATGTTGTGTTTGAGAAGGAAGGTCCGGACTGGTATCTTCGCGTCCTCATCGACAAAACGGACGGCACGACCATGGACACCGACACCTGTGCCGATGTCTCCCACGCGCTGGACCCCATCCTCGATGAGGCAGACCCCATTGAGCAGAGCTATTATCTGGAGGTCGGCAGCCCCGGTCTGGGCCGCAAGCTGACCCGCCCCGAGCACTACGAAGCCGTCAAGGGCCAAAAGATCGGCGTCAAGCTGTTCCGCCCCAACGAGAACGGCGCAAAGGAATTTTCCGGCATCCTGACCGGCCGCGAAGGCAGCACCATCACGGTCGAAACGGAAAACGGCACTGTGAACTTTGAAGCGTCGGCCGCCAGCACCGTGCGTCTGTGCGACGACGAGGATCTGTTTGATTAAAACGAGAAAAATTAGGAGGAACCCGAAAAATGGCAGCTGCTAATAATGATTTTTTTGAAGCTCTCTCCATGCTGGAGCACGAGCGCGGCATCACCGCTGAGTATCTGATCGAGAAGATCAAGGCAGCCATCGTGATCGCTGTCAAGAAGAACTACGAGGTCGAGGACGACAACGTGATGGTCGAGATCGACCCCAACACCGGCAAGTTCAACGTTGCCCTGCTGCAGAACGTCGTCGCCGACGAGGATTGGTACGACGAGCACGCCGAGATCGGCCTGACCGAGGCACAGAAGCTCCGCAAGAGCTATGAGATCGGCGACCGTGTGGTGACCCCGCTCAAGACCAAGGACTTCGGCCGCATCGCAGCCCAGACCGCAAAGCACGTCATCCGTCAGGGCATCCGCGAGGCCGAGCGCAGCCAGCAGCTGAGCGAGATCCAGAGCCGCGCCCATGACATCATTCAGGCTACCGTGACCCGCGTGGACAACGAAAAGGGCATCGTGGCACTCGATCTGGGCAAGGGCGGCGAGGCCATCCTGCCCCGCAATGAGCAGGTCCCCGGCGAGACTTACACCGAGGGCGAGACCCTGCAGGTCTACGTCGTGGACGTCCTCAGCGGCGAGCGCGGCGCCCGCGTCATGATCAGCCGCACTCATCCGGGTCTGGTCAAGCGCCTGTTCGAGCTGGAAGTTCCTGAGATCTACGACGGCACGGTCGAGGTCAAGGCCATCAGCCGCGAGGCCGGCGCCCGCACCAAGATGGCGGTCTGGTCCAAGGACCCCAACGTCAACCCTGTTTCCGCCTGCATCGGACCCCACGGCGACCGTGTGGCCGCTGTCGTCGAGAAGCTGGGCGGCGAGAAGATCGATATCGTCAAGTGGAGCGAAGATGTCTCTGAGTTCATCTCCGCTGCCCTCAGCCCCGCAAAGGTCCTGAAGGTCGAGCTGCTGCCGGGTGAGACCCGCTCCTGCCGCGTCACCGTTCCCGACCAGCAGCTGAGCCTTGCCATCGGCAACAAGGGCCAGAACGCCCGTCTGTGCGCCCGCCTGACCGGCTACAACATCGATATCCGCCCCGAGAGCGGCTACTACGGCGAGGACGAAGAGCCGAAGGCCGAGCAGCCCAAGACCGAGGACGCTGAATAAGCAGCCCGGACCACGCCGAAGGAGGGAAATCGGATGGCACAAAAGAAGATCCCTGCCCGCCAGTGCATCGGCTGCATGACCAGCCGCCCCAAAAAGGAACTGGTACGGGTGGTGCGCGCGCCCAGCGGCGAGATCAGCATCGACCCCGTGGGCAAAAAGCCGGGACGCGGAGCCTATCTCTGCCCGGACCCGGCCTGTCTGGCAAAGGCAAAGAAGAAAAAGGCGCTGGAGCGCTGCTTTGAGCAGCCGGTTCCCGCCGAAGTGTATGAGGCACTGGCCGAGCAGCTGGCCGGTGCGGTGAAGGAGGCGCAGCAGAATGGCGAAGCATAAAAACACCCCCGAAAAGCCCGCGCTGCCCCCGCAGGAAGCGCTGTATCAGGCCGTGAGCCTGTGCCGCAAGGCGGGCGCGCTGACCATGGGTTTCGATGCCGTGGAGGATGCGTGCGTCAAGGGCAAGGCATGGCTGGTGATGGTGGCATCGGACGCCAGCGCCAAGACCGTGCAGCGGCTGAACTACGCGGTGGGCGACCTCGTGGACGTCATCACCATGCCGCTGACGCAGGACCGGCTGGCCGATATCAGCCGCAAGCCGGTGGCCGTCTACGCCGTGACCGACCGCAACCTCGCAAAGCTCTGCTTTGACCGTCTTTCGGACTGCGGAGCAATCAAAAATGAGGAGGATTTGAGCGAATGACCGTAAAATATAAAGTAAGCGATTTTGCAAAGGACCTGAATGTTTCGGCAAAGAAGGTCCTCGACGAGCTGGCCGCCATGGGCAGCACCGGCAAGAAGAACAGCTCCACGCTGGAAGAGAACGAGCTGAACTATCTGCTGGAAAAGTTCAGCCGCGACAACAGCGAAGCAGACCTGTCTGCTTATCTGAACAGCGCAAAGCAGCCCGCCCAGCCTGAGAAGAAGGCGGAGAAGAAGCAGGAGCCGAAGGCAGAAAAGCCCGCGGCCAAGACGGAAAAGAAGGCAGAGCCGGTGCAGAATAACCAGAACAAGAACAACAATAATAACAACAACAATAATAACAATAACAAGCACAGCGACAAGAAGAACGAGCAGCACAAGAAGCGGGAGGAAAAGACCGTTTCTCTGAGCGAGTTGGCCCGCGAGACCGGCGCCAAGGCATCCACTGCCCCGGCACAGTCTGTCTCTGTCCGCCGCGAGGATAGTCAGGTCACCGTCGATACCCGCACCGTGGACGTGAACGTGGACCGCTTCGACGCCCGTTATGACGATCTGGCTTCCACCAAGAACACCGAGAACCGCCGCAAGCCGACCCCGCAGGGCAACAAGCAGAAGTTCACCCAGCGCGGCCAGCGTCAGCGCCAGCAGTTCCAGAAGGGCAAGCGCGAGACCGAGTTCGAGCGTCTGCAGCGCATCCAGCTGGAGAAGGCCCGCAACGCACAGCTGAAAGTCTTCATCCCCGACGAGATCACCGTCAGCGAGCTGGCTGCCCGCCTGAAGCAGCAGGCCGGCAAGGTCATCGCCAAGTTCATGCAGATGGGCGAGATGCACGCCATCAATGACGTCATCGATTTCGATACCGCTGCTCTGCTGGCCGAGGAGTTCCACGCAAAGGTCGAGCACGAAGTGCACGTCACCATCGAGGAGCGCCTGTTCACGCAGGAGGAGGACGCACAGGAAGATCTGGTCGAGCGTCCGCCGGTCGTCTGCGTCATGGGCCACGTTGACCACGGCAAGACCAGTATTCTGGATGCCATCCGCAAGACCAATGTGACCGCGGGCGAGGCCGGCGGCATCACCCAGGCCATCGGTGCATATCAGGTCAAGGTCAACGACAGCCTCATCACCTTCCTCGATACCCCGGGCCACGAGGCATTCACCTCTATGCGTGCCCGTGGTGCGAACATGACCGATATCGCCGTTCTGGTCGTCGCTGCCGATGACGGCATCATGCCCCAGACCGTCGAGTCCATCAACCACGCCAAGGCGGCAAACGTCAAGCTGATCGTGGCCATGAACAAGATGGATAAGCCCACCGCTAACCCCGAGCGCGTGATGGAAGGCCTGACCAAGTACGGCATCATCACCGAGGACTGGGGCGGCGACGTCGCATGCATCCCTGTTTCCGCTCTGACCGGTATGGGTATCAACGACCTGCTGGAGCGCATCGCGCTGGAAGCAGAAGTCATGGAGCTGAAGGCCAACCCCAACCGCCGTGCAAAGGGCGCAGTCGTCGAAGCCCGTCTGGATAAGGGTCAGGGCCCCATCGCCACCATTCTGGTCCAGAACGGCACGCTGCACGCCGGTGATGTCATCATCGCGGGCACGGCGGTCGGCCGCGTGCGCACCATGCGCAGCGACAAGGGCCAGCTGTTGAACGATGCCGGTCCGTCCACCCCTGTTGAGATCACCGGTCTGACCGCTGTTCCCGAAGCAGGTGACCTGTTTGAAGCCGTTGCTGACGAGCGTCTGGCCCGTGAGCTGGCTGAGCAGCGCATCGCTGCCGCCAAGGAAAAGCAGTTCTCCGCCTTCCAGAAGGTCACGCTGGATAACCTGTTCAGCCAGATGGCTCAGAACGATATGAAGGAACTGGCCATCGTCGTCAAGGCAGACGTTCAGGGTTCTGCCGAGGCCGTCAAGCAGAGCCTCGAGAAGATCTCCAACGACGAGGTCCGCGTCCGCGTCATCCATGCCGGTGTCGGTGCGATCAGCAAGTCCGACGTCGATCTGGCCGACGCTTCCAACGCCATCATCATCGGCTTCAACGTCCGCCCCGACAACGTGGCGAAGGAAGAAGCCGCTGCCACCAAGGTCGAAATGCGTATGTACCGCGTCATTTATGATGCCATCAACGATGTCACCGACGCTATGAAGGGTATGCTGGCGCCCAAGTTCCGCGAAGTCTCTCTGGGCGAGCTGCAGGTCCGTCAGGTCTACAAGATCAGCAATGTCGGCACGGTCGCCGGCTGCCGCGTCACCAGCGGCAAGATCACCCGCGACAGCAAGGTGCGTGTCGTCCGTGACGGCATCGTTATCACCGAGGACGAGATCGCATCCCTGAAGCGCTTCAAGGATGACGCCAAGGAAGTGGCCGAGGGCTACGAGTGCGGCGTGACGCTGGCAAAGTTTGCTGACGTCAAGGAAGGCGACGTGTACGAAGCCTTCAAGATGGAAGAGTACCGCGACTAAGATAGGAGAAACCGAATGTCTCAGAAAAATATGGGCCGTCTGGCGCAGGACATGAAACGGGAACTGATCGCCATTATCGGTCGGCTGAAGGACCCGCGTCTGGAGGGCGGTCTGCTGACCGTCACCCGGCTGGACGTGACCCCCGACCTCGACGTTGCCAAAGTGTATGTGAGCGTGATGGGCCGCCCCGACGGCCCCAAGCCCGCCATCGAGGCGCTGAACCGCGCTTCGGGCCATGTGCGCACCGAGGTCAGCAAGAAAATGCACATCCGAAAAGCTCCGCGCTTCATCTTCGTGGAGGATGACGGCGCAGCCTATGCAGCCCACATCAACGAGCTGCTCCGCGAGCTGAACGTCAGCGGCGACGGCGAGGATACGCCGTCCGAGACCGAGGAATAAACAGCCTTGCGGAAAGGATGGATCATGGGATGACAGAACAGCTGAATGTGCAGCAGATGGCCGAAAAGCTTCTCGCTGCGGACAACATTTTGATTCTGTGCCACAAAAACCCGGACGGCGATACGGTCGGCTGCGGCAGCGCCCTGTACTATGCGCTCAAAACGCTGGACAAAACGGCGGCGGTGCTCTGCTCCGATACGATCCCCAACCGGTATGCGTTTACCAATCCTCGCCTGTTCAAGGGCGAGTTCGAACCCCGGACCGTGGTGGCCGTGGACGTTGCCAGCGTGCAGCTCTTCGGCGAAAACAACGGTGTGCCGCAGTTCACCCGCCATGTTGATCTCTGCATCGACCACCACGCGGGCAACAGCGGCTATGCGGATTTCACCCTGCTGGACGGCGGGGCAGCGGCAGCGGCTGAGCTGCTGTATGAGGTCATCTGCGCTATGGGCGTGGAACTGACCCCGCACATCGCCAACTGCCTGTACACCGGCCTGTCCACGGACACCGGCTGCTTCAAGTTCTCTTCCACCACGGCCCGCACCCACATCGTGGCCGCGAAGCTGATGGAAGCGGGCGCGCGGGTCGAGGAGCTGAACACGCTGCTCTTCGACACCAAGCCCCGGGAGCGGATGGAGGCCGAGCGGATCGCGCGGAACCATCTGGAATATCATCTGGACGGCCGCTGCGCCCTCATCTACCTCACCCGCGACGAGATCGAGCAGAGCAAAGTAGACCCCGCCGACCTCGAAGAGCTGACGGGTCTGCCCATCAGCATCGAGGGCGTCAAGGTCGGTCTGACCCTGCGCCAGCAGCCGGGGGGAAGCTACCGCATCAGCGTGCGCACGGCAAAGGGCGTGGATGCCTGTGCCATTGCGCGGCGTCTGGGCGGCGGCGGCCACACCCGCGCGGCGGGCTGTGAGCTGCTGGGCAACCTCGACAACGCCAAGAACGCCATTCTGGCCGAGGTGGAAGCCGAGCTGGACGCGGACCGCCAGACGCAGGAGGGCGAATAAATGCAGGGCATTCTGATCGTAGATAAGCCCACGGGCTGGACCAGTTTTGATGTCATCGCCAAGCTGCGGGGCATTCTGGGGACCCGGAAGCTGGGCCACAGCGGCACGCTGGACCCGATGGCGACCGGTGTTCTGCCGGTGTTCTGCGGCGGGGCCAGCAAGGCCGTGGACCTGCAGCTCGACCACACCAAAGCCTACCGCGCTGCCCTCAAGCTGGGCGCGCGGACCGATACCGGCGATGTGACCGGCACGGTGCTGGAAACGGCTCCCGTCACGGCGGGCGAAGCCGAGCTGCTGGCGGTCCTGCCGCAGTTCGTCGGCCCGCAAATGCAGACGCCGCCCATGTACTCGGCGGTCAAGATCAACGGCCAGCCGCTCTATAAAATGGCGCGGCAGGGCATTGAAGTGGAACGAAAAGCACGTCCCATTGAGATTTTCAGCATCGAGTACGGCGGAAGCCCTGCCAAGGACGAGTACGTTCTGACGGTGCGCTGCTCCAAGGGGACCTATATCCGGACCCTGCTCGAGGACATCGCCGCCGCGATGGGCCAGAAGGGCACGATGAGCGCTCTGCGCCGGGTGTCGTCCGGCGTTTACGGCGAAGCCGATGCACACACGCTGGAGGAGATCCAAGCCGCAAAAGATGCCGGGATGGAACAGCTGGAAGCGCTGATGCTTCCGGTCGAGAGCGTGTTCACCTCGCTGCCGCTGCTGACCGTGGCCCCCAAGGTGGAGCAGCACCTCTACAACGGCTGTCCCACCAGCCGCTATCCTGCCGCCGATGGGCGCTACCGCGTCCGGAACGAGGCCGGGGCGTTTCTGGGGCTGGCCAATGTGACGGGCGGCGTGCTCAAAGTCGAAAAGCTCTTTGTAGAGCGCAACGAACAATAAAAAGGATCATCCAATGCAGATTTTTTCCTCTCTTTCGCCGCTGGCGCTGGAACACGAAGGCGGCACGGCCGTCGCCATGGGCTTTTTTGACGGCATCCACATCGGCCACCGTGCGGTGATCGGTGAAGCCGTCGAATGGGCGCGGGCGCACGGCGCAGCACCGGCGGTGTTTACCTTCAAGCTGCCGACGGACAATAAGATGAAGGGCAAGCGTCTGCTCTCCACCGAGGACAAACATGCGCTGATCGAGAGCCTCGGCGTGGAATATTATCTCTGCCCGGACTTCGAAGAGATCCGCCAGATGACGCCGGAACAGTTCGTGTACGGCATCGTGCAGGACTGCAGGGCGCGGGCGCTGGTCTGCGGCGAGAACTTCACCTTTGGCGCAAAGGCGGCGGGCAACCCCGACCTTCTGCGCAAGCTCTGCGCACCGCTGGGGGTGGAAGTCATCGTCGTGCCGATGGCGCAGTTTGAAGAAAAGCCGGTGTCCTCCACCCGCATCCGCACAGCGCTGGAAGGCGGCGACATCCCGGCGGCCAACGCCATGCTGGGGATGCCCTACGCCATCCGTTTTGCGGTGCAGCACGGGGCGGGGCTGGGCCATACGCTGGGCGTGCCCACCATCAACCAGCTCTACCCGCAGGGGTTCCAGCTGCCGCGCTTCGGCATCTATATCACCCGCACCAAGATCGGCGGGGTGTGGTATCCGTCGGCGACGGGGCTGGGTACACGGCCGACCGTCAACGATGACCCGTCCAAGGTGACCTGTGAGACGTTCATTCCGGGCTTCTCCGGGGACCTGTACGGGACCGACCCTGTGGTGGAGTTCCACGCCTACCTCAGCCCCAGCAAAAAGTTCGACACGCTGGATGAGCTGCGCGAGGCCGTCAATCCCACCCTGAACCCGGCCGAGGCTTTTTTGCTGCTGACTGATCCGGAGGGCAATGTGCTGTGCGCTACCGAAGCGGCGGCGGATCTGCTATCCGCCCTGCCTGTGCGGCGCTTGATCCAGGGATTAACGCAAAGCGAGGAGCCGCAGTCCGTCGGCAATCATGCTACCGAGCATACGCTGCTTTTGATGGGGCAGCGCACGCCCGAAGGCGCGGTGCTGGCCGGCAAATCGCTATCCGCCTATACCAGCGCGCTGGCGGTTTTCCGTGGGCTGTTGCTGCGCATTGTGCTGCCGCTGGCAGTGCTGCTGCTGGCGGTGTCCATGTATCTGTCGCATGTGATGAGCAAGCCCGCGGATATCCTGGTGGAAGCTGCGCAAAAGCTCAGCGAGGGAGAATTGGTGCAGATCGAGCAGCCCCTGCCGCCCGATCTGAAGCCTATCGGGCAGGCATTTAACCGCATGTCCCATCGTCTGGGCGCGGTTCTGGGCGAGGTGGGCTATGAGCGCGATATGCTGGCCCTGGTGCTGGAAAGCCTGCATGAGGGCGTTATGGCCATGGATGAGGCGGGGGATATGCTGCATGAAAACCGCGCCGCGCGCCGGCTGCTGGGCGGGGAGAGATCCAGCGCCTATCGAGAGGTGACGGAGCGCTTACAGCGTGCCATTACGGAAACGCTGGAGCCTGAAAAAATGCAGCTGGGCGAAAA
>URVW01000067.1 GCA_900551435.1 uncultured Faecalibacterium sp. | reverse complement strand
CTTACGAGAAGCCGTCTGTTAAGCGCAAGAAGAAGTCCGAAGCAGCCCGCAAGCGTAAGTTCAAGTAATTAACTGCTTGAGATCGCTGGTTGTTCAGATTTCAAACGTGTTGCTAACGCTGATGTAGGAGAGCCTGAGAGTCTCAGGCTCTCCT
This sequence comes from uncultured Faecalibacterium sp., assembly GCA_900551435.1. GTDB lineage: Bacteria > Bacillota > Clostridia > Oscillospirales > Ruminococcaceae > Faecalibacterium. The sequence continues at coordinate 13,562 of URVW01000067.1, read as the reverse complement.
ATTTTCATTTTAAGAGGTAACATTTATGCTCATTACCCCTGAATACGTTTTCAAGGATGTCACCCACATCACGCCGGAATGGCTGGCGGAAAAGGGCATCCGGGCGCTGGTGCTGGACATCGACAACACCCTGACCGCAGACCGCAGCCAAGACCTGCCGGACGAGGTGGCCCAGTGGCTGGCCGATATGAAGTCTGCCGGGGTGCGGCTGACCATCGTGTCCAACGGCGCCGAAAAGCGGGTGAAGCCCTTTGCCGAAAAGCTGGGGCTGGCCTATCTGTACCGGTCCGCCAAGCCCCTGCCGTTCGCGCTGATGGTGGCCCGCCGCCGGATGGGCGTCCGCCGCCGCGAGATGGCGATGGTGGGCGACCAGCTCTATGCGGACCGGATGGCTGCGGCGCTCTATGGCATCCCGGGCCTGATGGTCGTTCCGCGCGGGCCGGACCTCGGCGCGCAAGTCATCCTGAAGCGCAAGTGGGAGAAAAAGCACTGGCAGGAATATTATGACCGGGGAGGAAAGACCCTGTGAGCGAGTGGAAGATCCGGTTCGGCACGGCCGGGACCAGCGACAGCTTTGCTGCGCAGGGCTACAAAAACAGCCTTGACATCCCGGAATACACGGCCAAGATGGGCCTGAACGCCTTCGAGTATCAGTGCGGCCACGGCGTCCGTCTCGGCTTGGAAAAAGCGCAGAAGATGGCTGCCGATGCCGCCGCGCGGGATATTTTGTTCAGTGTCCACGCACCCTATTATATCAGCATGTCCAGCTTGGAAGAGGACAAGCGCCTGAACAGCGTCCATTATCTGCTGCAGAGTGCGGCGGTCTGCAAGGCGCTGGGCGGAAAACGGGTCATCTTCCACCCGGGCAGCTGCGGCAAGCAGAGCCGGGAAGCCGCCCTCGAAAAGGCACTGGACACCATGCGCCGTGCACAGGAAGCGCTGGACGAAGCGGGCTTTTCGGACATCACCCTCTGCCCGGAAACGATGGGCAAGATCGGCCAGCTGGGCACGCTGGACGAGGTGCTGGCCCTCTGCAAGGTGGATGTCCGCATCACGCCCTGCATCGATTTCGGCCACCTGAACGCCCGGACGCTGGGCGGCATCGCGTCCAAGGCCGACTATGCCGCCATTCTGGACCAGCTGGCGGACTCCCTCGGCGATGCACGGGCAGAGCGCTTTCAGGTCCACTTCTCCCGCATCGAGTTTTCGGCGGGCGGCGAAAAGCGCCACTGGACCTTCGCCGAAACGCAGTTCGGCCCGGAGCCGCAGCCTTTGATGGAGCTGCTGGCCGAGCGGAAGCTGCAGCCGGTCCTCATCTGTGAGAGCGCCGGCACACAGGCCGAGGACGCGCAGACGATGCAGCGGATGTATCACGAGCATCTTCTCCGTCAGCGATGAAGTGCCGCGGCCTTGGCAAGTTGTTTTTGACCCTGAGCAGCTTGCGCAGACTTGGCTCTGACTCGTATGGAGCTGAGTTTGAAACAATCGGCCAGCACCTGCTGCCAATGAGGACAAGGCCCCGCTGCGCAGGAGCCGCAAGGCGACAACGCGCAAACCTGCCCGACATGCCAATGGCTCGCCCTCTGGGAGAGCTGTCACCGCAGGTGACTGAGAGGGTTTTTGTATTTTTATCGTCTTTTTTGCTCAAACCCCTTGCCAAAACAGGCAGGATTGAGTAAAATAAATAGAGATATGCGTTAAGCATCAATGAGATTTTACTAATGGAGGAATTCCTATGATTTCTGCAGGCGAGTTTCGCAACGGCGTGACCTTTGAGCAGGACGGCCAGGTTCTTCAGGTCGTTGAGTTCCAGCATGTCAAGCCCGGCAAGGGCGCTGCCTTTGTTCGTACCAAGACCAAGAACGTCATCACCGGCTCTGTGGTTGAGACCAGCTACAACCCGACCGCAAAGTTCCCTCAGGCTTTCATCGAGCGCAAGGACGTGACCTACAGCTATGAGGATGGCGATCTGTACCACTTCATGGACAACGAGACCTACGACGATATCCCTGTCAACGCTTCCGATGTGCCCGACAACTTCAAGTTCTGCAAGGAAAACGAGCTGTGCAAGCTGCTGAGCTACAAGGGCAAGGTCTTCAGCGTTGAGATCCCCAACTTCATCGAGCTGGAAGTCACCCAGACCGAGCCGGGTGTCAAGGGCAACACCGCCACCAACACCCTGAAGCCCGCTACTGTCGAGACCGGTGCTGAGATCCGCGTCCCCCTGTTCATCAACGAGGGCGACCACATCCGCATCGATACCCGCACCGGCGAGTATATGGAGCGCGTCTAATTTGATCGACAAAGACCGGGCAGCGGGAGACCGTTTGCCCGGTTTTTTGTTAAAGCTGTGCCGTGCGGCAAAGGCGGGATGCTTTTTGCCAGCCCCCTGCTGCGGCGCGGCCTGAACCGTGATTTTGATAGGAGGCATTCGTATGGAACTGAAGGAAAAGGCTGCTTACCTGAAAGGCTTGGTCGAGGGTCTCGGCATCGACGAGAGCACCAAGGAAGGCAAAGTCATCAAGGCCATGAGCGAGCTGCTGTGCGAGATGGCACAGACAGTGGACAGTATCGACGAGGATATCACACAGGCTTACGACCAGATCAACGACCTCAGCGAGGAGCTGGAGGATCTGGAAGCCGACCTCTATGAGGACGACGATGCCGACGAAGAAGAGGACGCGGAGAGCGCAGACGACACCGAGGACGAGAACGACGAGGACGACAACGCCGACGTCGCCAGCGAGCCTTATTATGAGGTCGCGTGCCCTGCCTGCGGTGAGACGGTCTACGTCAGCGAGGACGATCTGGATGCGGGCGAGGCCATCTGCCCCAGCTGCAAGGTCGCCTTTGAAGTGGCTCTGGCCGACGACGAGGAAGAGCAGGACGACGGCCCCGTTCAGTACGAGGTGACCTGCCCGAACTGCGGCGCGACTGCTGTGTTCGAGGAGGGCGACCTGCTGGATGGTGAGCCGACCTGCCCCAGCTGCGGCAAACCGCTGGATTTTGAAGTCACCGAAGAGTAACAAAAAGCAGCAAAAAGGACCTGTCTCCCGCGGGAGACAGGTCCTTTTTCAGTGACCGCAGAATTCAGCGGCCCTCATTTGCTTTTTGGAGCCAGATGCTGCCGATGTCCAGCGCGTTGTACAGGCCGTTCTTGACGGTCTGACGGAAAACGCGGGCTTCCGGAGCAAGGCTGTCGTTGGTGGAGAACACCTGAAGATGGACCTTGTCGGCCACATCCAGTCCGCCCACGGACTTGGTGCTCACGATCTGCATACGCAGCACATAAGGGTCGGTCATACGGCCGTAATACAGCTCGTTGTCCTTGCGGACGAGGGGCTTGCCTTTATAAGTCAGTTTCGGTGTAAATGGCATCGTGAAAGCCTCCCTATCGTTTAGATTCACTTTAGTATACCACACATGACAGGGTGGATGCAAGGTGAAGCGGTCCCTGCAGTCGGACTTTTTTGCGGCGGAAAGTTTTGGCTTGACAAATGGTGTTAGGATGTGCTATCATTCGCTCAGAAGAGGTTTTTGCCGCTGACGGAACGTTGTGGAGCACCACAGTGCGGCAAGAGCTGGGTTTTTGTCAATGCCGACCGTCTGGGCAGCCTTGCGCAGTTGCTGTGCAAAGCTGCCTTTTTTCGTATCTGCCCGCGCTGGCAGAGCAGCCGATTTGAAGGAGGATGTTCCCATGAAGTCTGATATCGAGATCGCACAGGAAGCCAAAATGAAGCCCATCGCCGAGATCGCCGCATCGCTGGGCCTTGCCGACGAGGACGTGATCCCGTATGGCCGCTATAAGGCCAAGATCAACCATCGTCTCATCCACAAGGCCGCGAAGCAGGGCAAGATGATCCTCGTCACGGCCATCAGCCCCACCCCCGCCGGCGAGGGCAAGACCACCACGAGCGTGGGTCTGGCCGACGCCATGAACGCGCTGGGCAAAAAGACGATGCTCTGTCTGCGCGAACCTTCGCTGGGACCCGTGTTCGGCGTCAAGGGCGGCGCGGCCGGCGGCGGCTATGCGCAGGTCGTGCCCATGGAGGACATCAACCTGCACTTCACCGGCGACCTGCACGCCATCGGCGCGGCCAACAACCTGCTGGCCGCGATGATCGACAACAGCATCCAGCAGGGCAACCCCCTGAACATCGACCCCCGCCGCATCACATGGAAGCGCTGCATGGACATGAACGACCGTCAGCTCCGCTTCATCGTGGACGGCTTGGGCGGCAAGGTCAACGGCACGCCCCGCGAGGACGGCTTTGACATCACCGTTGCCAGCGAGGTCATGGCCATCTTCTGTCTGGCTACCAGCATCTCCGACCTGAAGGAGCGGCTGTCCAAGATCGTCTGCGCCTATACCTACGACGGCAAGCCGGTCACAGCGGGCGAGATCGGCGCGGCGGGCGCAATGACCGCCCTGCTGAAGGACGCCCTCGACCCGAATCTGGTCCAGACGCTGGAAAACAACCCCGCCATCATCCACGGCGGCCCGTTCGCGAACATCGCCCACGGCTGCAACAGCGTCATGGCCACCAAGCTGAGCCTGTCGCTGGCCGATTACGTCATCACCGAAGCGGGCTTCGGCGCCGACCTCGGCGCGGAGAAGTTCCTTGATATCAAGTGCCGCTATGCGGACATCGCGCCCAGCGCCTGTGTCCTTGTGGCCACGGTCCGCGCCCTCAAGAGCCACGGCGGCGTCGCCAAGGCAGACCTGAACCAGCCCAACCTCGAGGCCGTCAAGGCCGGTGCGGCCAACCTCGTCCGCCACATCGGCAACCTGAAGAACGGCTTCGGTCTGCCGGTGGTGGTCGCCATCAACGCCTTCCCGACCGACACGCCGGAAGAACAGGCTTACGTTGAGCAGGTCTGCGCCGAGCAGGGCGTGCCCTGCGTCCTGAGCGAGGTGTTCGCCAAGGGCGGCGAGGGCGGCAAGGCGCTGGCCGAAAAGGTCCTCGAGATCATGGAGGACCGCCCCATCCAGTACGTCTACCCGCTGGATATGCCCCTGAAGGACAAGGTCAAGGCCATCGCCACTAAAATCTATCGCGCCGACGGCGTGAACTTCAGCGCCGCCGCCAGCAAGACGCTGGCCGAGCTGACCGAGCTGGGCTACGGAAATCTGCCCGTCTGCATCGCCAAGACGCAGTACAGCTTCAGCGATAACGCCAAGCTGCTGGCCGCTCCTACCGGCTTCACGATGGAAGTCCGCGAAGTCCGTCTCGCTGCAGGCGCCGGATTCGTGGTGGTCATCTGCGGCAATATCATGACCATGCCGGGTCTGCCCAAAAAGCCCGCCGCCGTCAACATCGATGTCAATGCCGATGGCAAGATCACCGGCCTGTTCTGATCCCTGAACCGAAACACAAAGACCCGGAACTTTTCCCTGCGGAAAGGCTCCGGGCCTTTTGGTTTTAGTGGATCGTTCAGACGGCAACGCCGCTGTTGACGGTGTGGGTCTGCAGATAATCGACCCAGACGGTGTAGCCCTCGGGCTTGATGTGGTAGCCGTCGTTCTGGGCGTATTCGGCCTTCAGGTCGCCGTTCTCGTCGGCGAGGACCTCCCACAGGTTCAGGAAGGCGCAGTTCTTTTCCAGCGCGATGGCGGCCAGCTCGTTGTTGATCTCGCACAGACGGTCCCGGTACAGGCCCGGATGGGTGGTGCGGACCTCGGGCCGGACCGGCGTGATGGACTGCACATAGATCTGCGTGTTGGGCAGGGCCTGTGTGATCATGTCCAGCATGAGCCGGTAATAGGTGAGGAAGCTGGAATAGTCGCCGTCCCGGTTGAGCACGTTCGTGCCCAGCAGGATATACAGCACCTTGGGCTGCAGGGCGGTGAGGGCTTCCATCGGAACCTCGCTCTCGCCGTCGCGGCGCTTGCAGGAGGTCCCGTTGACCACGGCGCTGGGGCCGACGCCCTTATACGCGCAGAACGAAGCTTCCGGCAGACCGGTGCTGTAGATCTGCATTCCCTGCGTCAGGCTGTCGCCGAGGAAGCAGGCCTGTGTGAGATAGCTGCGGTCCACGGCGGGCGTCTCGTCCAGCGCGGCCAGCCGGAAATCCATTACGGTGGAACCGTCGGCGTTGGTCTGGATGCTCAGCCGCCGCGCGGGCGTGTAGCTGATGGTGTTCCATTCCGTGCCCTGCAGCTCCTGCTGGAAAATGGTGGGACCCTGCACTGTGGAAGGGGACTGCTCCCGGTGGAGCCGCTTCCACAGGATGCCCACCGCGCCCAGCAGCACCAGCAGGAACAGCAGCCCTGCGACGGCGAACATCCTGCGCCAGCGCTTGCGAAGAATGCGGCGGCGGTATTCCTGATAATCGGCCATAAAACACCCTTCTTTCACTTGTTGTTACCCTCATTATACAGCACCCGGTGCGCGGGCGCAAGCGTTGCCGCAAACACTTTGCATGATGGGCCTGTTTGTGCTATACTTATTCTGGTTTACTATGAAAAAACGTCGAATACGGGCCGAAAGACGCCCTTTGGCGAGAATCAAAAAGGCAGGAATCAAATTTTATGCTGCAAAACCCTGAATTGCATTATCTGGACAACGCCGCGACGACCATCGTTGCGCCGGACGTGGCGGATGTCATCGACAAGGCCATGCGGGAGCACTGGGCGAACCCGTCGTCGCTGTATGCGCCGGGAGCGCGGAGCGAGGAAGCGCTGAACGCCGCCCGCGCCGCTGTGGCCCGGACGCTGGGCTGTAAATCGCGGGAGTTGTACTTCACCTCCTGCGGCAGCGAGGGCAACAACATGGCCCTGCTGGGCGCGGCGCTGACCCGCAAGTTCGGCAAGGGCATCGTCGTGTCCGGCTTCGAGCACCCCAGCGTACAGAAGCCGCTGGAGCGTCTGGCTGCGATGGGCTATGATGTCACGGTCGTAGATCCCCGCCCGGACGGCACGCTGGACCTCGACCAGATGCTGGCGGCGGTGGACAGAAACACCATCCTCGTGGCCTGTATGATGGTCAACAACGAGATCGGGACCCGGAACGATGTCGAGCGCTTGGCCGCTGAAGTCAAGCGCAAAAACAACCGCACCATCGTTCATGTGGACGCCGTTCAGGCGTGGATGCGGGTCCCCATCAAGCTGGCGAACATCGATACGCTGGCCGTCAGCGGCCACAAGATCCACGCACCCAAGGGCATCGGTGCGCTCTACCTGAGCGACAGCTTGGCACAGGCGTTCCAGCCCCCGTATCTGGGCGGCGAGCAGGAGCGCGAAAAGCGCCCCGGCACGGAAAATCTGCCCTACGCAATGGGCCTTGCGGCGGCCGCCACCCGGCTGAACAAGACCATGAAGAGCCGCGACGCCGCCGTGCGCGCCCTGAACCAGCGCTTGCGCGAGGGCCTGAAAGCCTTCCCGGAAGTGGTCATCAACAGCCCGGACAACGCCGTGCCTGAAGTGCTGAACTTCAGCGAGAACTGCATCAAGAGCGAAACGATGCTGGCGTTTCTGGCGGAGGAGCAAATCTATGTTTCCTCGGCCAGTGCGTGCGGACGCGGCCAGCCGAGCCACACCTTGGCGGCGATGGGCCGCGACCCGCTGGCCATCGATACGGCCATCCGGGTGTCGTTCTGCGCCGACAACACCCCCGAGGATGTGGACGCCTTCCTGAACCGCTTCGAGGACGGCATGAAGCATTTGCAGAGGATTCGGAAGTGAGCAGCGACAGGCCAGTCGGTTCTTTTCCACGCAAGTGAGTCGGGGATTCCATACCCCGCCCTATTGCCTTCGGCAACAGGGTCCCACCCGTCGGACACTTGCTTAGGAAAAAACCGACCGTCCTGTTGGACAACAAGTAAACCAGATGAACGGACCTTTCAACAGTCCCTGCAAAGGATATGGTTTCGCCAGAGGCTCCCCTGTTAGGAAAGTCTCCCCCGGCCGGGGGAGGTGGCGCGTAAGCGCCAGAAGGGGAGCAGCTGGCGGGCGGAAACCCGACTGAGAGGTTTTTCGAAGGAATAGCGATAAATAAGGAGAACTTATGAGAGAGATCATAATGGGCTATCAGGGCGAAATGTCCCTGAAGGGCCTCAACCGCAACCAGTTCGAGTCGGCGATGATGAAAATTCTTCGCTACCGGCTCAAGACCGTGGGCAAGTTCAAGGTCTACTGCACCCAGTCCACCTTTTATATGGAGCCGGAGGAAGAGGACGTCGATATGGACCTCGCCTTCGACCGGGTCCGCACCGTGTTCGGCCTTGCGGCGTTGAGCCGCGCCGTCGTCTGCGAGAAGGACTTCGATACCATCTGCCAGACCGCAGAGGACTACCTCGGCGACAGTCTGCACGGCATCCGGACCTTCAAGGTGGAGGCCCGCCGTTCGGACAAGACCTACCCGATGACCAGCCCCGAACTGATGCGGGAGCTGGGCGCCTACCTGCTGGGCAAACATAACTACCTCAAGGTCGATGTCCGCAACCCGCAGTTCAAGGTCATCGTCGAGATCCGCGATTACGGCGCGTATATTCACGGCCCGAAGATCCCCGGCGAGGGCGGTCTGCCCGTCGGGACTTCTGGCCGTGCGCTGAACATGCTGTCCGGCGGCATCGACAGCCCCGTGGCCGCTTACCGGATGGCAAAGCGCGGTCTGGCGCTGGATCACATCCATTTTGCATCCCCTCCGTATACTTCGGAACGTGCAAAACTCAAAGTTAAGGCTCTGGCCCAGAAAATCACGCCGTACACCGGCAGTTCGAACCTGTTCGTGGTCCCGTACACCAAGCCGCAGGAGTACATCCGCGACAACGCCCCCGATGTGCTGTTCACGGTCCTCATGCGCCGCAGCATGATGCGCATTGCGAACACCATCGCCAAGAAGCAGGGCTGCGAAGCCCTCATCACCGGCGAAAGTCTGGCGCAGGTGGCCAGCCAGACCGTCAAGGCGCTTCAGTGCACCGACGCCGCGCAGGACCTGCCCATCCTGCGCCCCCTCATCGGCATGGACAAGACCGAGATCATCGAGACGTCCCGTCACATCGGGACCTTCGAGACGAGCATCCTGCCTTATGAGGACTGCTGCACCATCTTCACGCCCCCGCATCCGAAAATTCGTCCGGAGCTGGAAGAGATTCTGGCAGCCGAAGCCGCGATGCCGGGTCTGGCCGAGCTGGAAGCCGAAGCCGCAGAGAACACCGAGCGCATCCGCATCCGGATCACCGATGAGATCGAGTTTGAGGGGTGATGCAGCATGACCGCAGAGATCATCAGCGTCGGCACGGAACTGCTGCTGGGCAACATCCTCAACACCAACGCCCAGTTCCTCAGCCGGGAGCTGGCCGAGCTGGGCATCACGGTCCAGCGGGAAAGCACCATCGGCGATAACCATGGCCGGCTGGAAGAGTTCGTCAACGAAGCGAAAGCGCGGTGTGATCTTCTGGTCTTTACCGGCGGGCTTGGCCCCACGGCGGACGACCTGACCAAAGAGACCGTCGCCGCCTGTTACGGCGATACGCTGGAATTTGACGAAGCCGAGTGGGAAAAGATCCAAAATTACTTTGCCCGCTCCCACCGCGTGACCGCCCCCAACAACCGCAAACAGGCCATGGTCCCGGTTCACGGCAAAAAGATCGTCAACCACCATGGCACGGCCCCGGGCGCATGGTTCGAGCAGAACGGCCATTGCGCGGTCCTCATGCCGGGAGTGCCCAGCGAGATGAAGGCGATGTGGACCGAAATCATCCGCCCCATGCTGCTGGAACGCCAGAACTGCACCCTGCATTCGATCACCCTGCGGGTGCTGGGCGGCGAGAGCGACTTGGAATATCAGATTCGGGACCTGCTGGAAAACGCGAACCCCACCGCCGCCATCTACTGCAAGACCGGTGAGTGCGAGATCCGCATCACGGCGCGCGCCGCTTCCGACGAGGATGGCGAAAAAATGTGCCGCGCGTATGCCAAAAAGTTCTATGATCTGCTGGGCGATGCGGTGTATGATGAGGATGTAGCCGGTCTGGAAGAGACGGTGGTGCATACCCTGAAGGAACAGGGCCTCACCCTCTCGACGGCTGAGAGCTGCACCGGCGGCCTGATCGCACAGCGCATCACGTCGGTGTCCGGCTCCAGCGAAGTGTTCGGCTACGGCTTTGTGACCTACTGGGAACAGGCGAAGGCAAAGCTCATCGGGGTGGACCCGGACGTCATTGCAAAATACAATGTCGTCTCGGCCCCGGTGGCGGCGCAGATGGCGCTCGGTGCGGCGGCGGTGTCCGGCTCGGACATCGCGGTCAGCGTGACGGGCGTGGCTGGCCCCACCGGCGGCGATGCCGTCCGCCCGGTGGGCACGGTGTATCTCGGCGCGGCAAAGGGCGGGACGGTCTACGTCAAAAAGCTCTTTGTCTCCCGCCCGGACCGTGCTCTCGTCCGTGCCCGTGCGGCTCAGGCGGCGCTGGAACTGGCGCTCCGTCTGGCGCAGGACAAGACCCCCGCAGGGACAAAGCCTCTGGCCGCGTCCCAGCAGCATGAACCCTCGGTGTTGGATGCTCTGGACAAGGCGTTCTTGAGCGAATAACACGCAGGGGTGAGCGAAATTGACAGATGAGACGAAGGCTGGATGTGTTCTGCGGCTGTATGGCGTGTCCGCAGCGGCGGTGGAAGCGGCGGTGAGCGGCTTTTCACCGCAATGGAACGCCAAGGCCCAGTGGAAGAGCCGCGCCGCCGAAACGCTGGTGGCGCTGGAAGCGCAAAGTCCTTCGGGGCTGAAAAAAGCGGAACAGGCTCTGCGGGAGCGGTTCGCCGCCGACCTGTACGGCGAGGGCGAAACGACGCTGGCCGAAGCCGCCGTGGCCGCGCTGGAACAGCACGACCGGCTCCTCATCTGCAGCGATGCCGCCGCCGGGACCCGGCTGGAAGCCCGCTTGGAAACGGTCGCCGGGGCGGAAAAGGTCTTTGACTTCGGGGCGCTGAGCTACGCCCACCCCAAGACCGGCGCGCAGATCGAGCGACAGGCCCGTGCCCATCTGCCCAAGGACTGCACCGACCCCGTCCGGCGGACGCTGGCCCGGGCACAGGCCGCGCGCCGCCTCATCGGGGCGGACCTTGCCGCTGGGTGCGCCGAACGGGAGAACGACTGCGTGCTGGTCCTCAGCTGCAAAAAGGGCTGTTTCCTGCGGACCATCCCGCTGGAAGAGAACCCGGCCCTCTGGCTGCTGGATATGATCCGCCGCGCGGCGTCCTCGCTGCCGCAGGCCGAGGGGACCGGCTTTCTGCCCGCCCGCCGCGCCGCAAAAACGGCTCAGCCGGAATCTGCCCCGCCGCCCCAAAAGCCGCACCGCTTCCGGCGGTTCCTGTTCGGGCTGCTGCTGTTGGCGGTCCTTCTGGGGCTGTGCACCGCCGGGGCGTGGGCCTACACCGGCGGAAACCTCTACGCCCTGCCCGCCCGTCTGCATTCGCTCTGGGTCGAAAATGTCCCGCATTCCGGGGCGTTGCTCTTATAAAAAGAACCCTCTCCGTCCGTGCGGATGCGCTGCCATTTGGCGGCGGGTGCGGGACGGAGGGGGCTTTTTGATGGAATTTTACAGAAAGTTCATTGGAAAACGGCGCAAAATCCGGCCTGTGGGTTTGACGGGTTTTCCGCTTTGGTGTATCATATAACAGGATACTGATGTTCCATCCCGGGCGGTGTTTCGCCCAGATTTCAATAGATGAGGTGTAAGAATGTCCCTTGCTGAAAAAATCTTTGGCACGTTTTCGGACCGGGAACTGAAAAAGATCAACCCGATCACCAAAAAGGTGCTTGCTCTGGAACCCAAATATCAGGCCATGTCCGATGCCGACTTACAGGCACAGACCCCGGCCTTGAAAGAACGTCTTGCGGGCGGTGAGACGCTGGACGATATCCTGCCCGATGCCTTTGCCGTCTGCCGCGAGGCCGCATGGCGCGTGCTGGGCATGAAGCACTTCCCGGTGCAGGTCACCGGCGGCATCGCGCTGCACCGCGGAGCCATCGCCGAGATGCAGACCGGTGAAGGTAAGACCCTCGTGGCCACCCTGCCCGCCTACCTGAACGCTCTGACCGGCGAAGGCGTCCACATCGTCACCGTCAACGACTATCTGGCCAAGCGCGACAGCGAGTGGATGGGCAAACTCTACCGCTGGCTGGGCCTGTCCGTGGGCCTGATCGTGCAGGGCATCGACGGCGACAGCCGCCGCCGCGCCTACAACGCCGATATCACCTACGGCACGAACAACGAGTTCGGCTTTGATTATCTGCGCGATAACATGGTCACCTATAAGGATAACATGGTCCAGCGCGGCCATGCCTACGCCATCGTCGATGAGGTGGACTCCATCCTCATCGATGAAGCCCGCACCCCGCTGATCATCTCCGGCCGCGGCGAGGACTCCTCCAGCCTGTATACGCAGGTGGACCGCTTCGTCCGCACCCTGCGCAAGAGCGTGGTCGTCGAGCTGGAAGATAAGGTCGAGACGGACGAGCAGACCGACGGCGATTACGTCGTGGACGAAAAGCACAAGACCTGCACCCTGACCGCCAGCGGCATCAAGAAGGCCGAGGAATACTTCAAGATCGAGAACCTCGCCGCCACCGAGAACATGACGCTGGCCCACCACATCGATCAGGCCATCAAGGCATACGGTGTCATGAAAAAGGACATCGATTATGTGGTCAAGAACGGCGAAGTCATCATCGTGGACGAGTTCACGGGCCGTCTGATGATCGGCCGCCGCTACAACGAGGGTCTGCATCAGGCCATCGAGGCCAAGGAGGGCGTGAAGATCGCCGCTGAGAGCAAAACGCTGGCGACCATCACCTTCCAGAACTATTTCCGCATGTACAAGAAGCTGGCCGGTATGACCGGTACGGCCAAGACCGAAGCCACCGAGTTCACCGAAATCTACGGCCTGAACATCGTCACCGTCCCCACCAACCGCCCCAACGTCCGCAAGGACTACCCGGACGCGGTGTACAAGACGGTCAACGGCAAGTACCGCGCCGTCATCGAGCAGGTCATGGAGTGCCACAAGAACGGCCAGCCGGTGCTGGTCGGTACGGTCAGCGTTGAAAAGAGTGAGACGCTGGCAAAGATGCTGCAGCGCTACACCCGCGATTTCAACGTCCTGAACGCCAAGAACCACGAGCGCGAAGCGGAGATCGTGGCACAGGCAGGCAAGAAGGGCGCGATCACCATCGCCACCAACATGGCGGGCCGTGGTACGGATATCATGCTGGGCGGCAACGCCGAGTTCATGGCCAAGGCCCAGATGCGCAAAGAGCACTTCTGCGAGAACCTGCTCGACCCCGAAAAGCCCGAGGATGCCGACCCGAACGCCGTGGAGCTGCTGCTGACCGAATCCAACGGCCACGGCGACACCACCGATGAAAACATCCTCGCAGCCCGCAAGCGGTTCGATGAGCTGTACGCCCAGTACAAGCCCGCCATCGAGGCCGAGGCCGACGAGGTGCGCAAGGCGGGCGGCCTGTTCATCATCGGCACGGAGCGCCACGAGAGCCGCCGCATCGATAACCAGCTGCGCGGCCGTGCGGGCCGTCAGGGCGACCCGGGCGCATCCCGCTTCTACC
>URVW01000066.1 GCA_900551435.1 uncultured Faecalibacterium sp. | reverse complement strand
CAGCCGTCCAGCGCCGGGATGGGCAGCAGGTTAAAAATGCCGATATTGATGGTCAGCAGCGCCATCAGCGAAACAACGTCCTGCCAGCCGTAGGAAATTGCCTGCCGCACCACCGCAACGGTGCCGACAGGTCCGGTCAGCTGGTCAACGCCGGTTTTGCCGGTGGCAAGCTCGCCAAAGCTGCGCAGGATCATCGTGCTGTAAAAGCTGAAAAAATCCCGCGCTTGGTTCAGCACGGCGCGCGGCGTTTTGGCAGCGCGCGCCACGCGGAAGTCGATGGTGCTTTTCAGTGCGCCGGTTTCGTCCCTTTGGGGGGCAACGGTCACGCCGTGCAGCGTCATCACCTGCCCGCCGCGGGAAATCACAAGGGTATGTTGTTTTTCTGTGCCGTCAAAGCTGTTCAGCAGCGAAAAGCTGCTGCGGCAGCGGGTGCCGTCCACCCACAGAATTTCGTCCCCCGCCTGCAAATAGGCGGCGCTGGCGGCGTTGGCGGTAAAATCCGCCACGCGGTTGGAGCCAAGGAGCGGCATCGAAATTGCCAGCGCCAGCATCAGAGCAGCGCCCAGCAAAAAGTTCATCACAGCACCCGCCAGCGTCACAAAAAAGCGCTGCTGGGGCGGGGCGTCCTCAAACGAAATATCCTGCACGGTCGCCGGAAACAGCGGCTTTTTCTGCGCAGCATCGTCAGAAATTTCCTCTGCATCGGGGGTGTTGAACAGGTTGTAGCCGCCCAACGGCAGCAAGCGCAGCGAGTAACGGGTGCCGTTTTTGCCGGTGAACCCCCACAGGCGCGGTCCCAGACCGACGGAAAACTCCTCGACCCGGATGCCCGCGGCGCGCGCCGCCAAAAAATGCCCCAGCTCATGCACAAGCACCACACTGCCGAACACCAACAGCGATACCGCGGCAGTAATGAAAAACGTCATACGAACCTCTCAAAAAATGTGGTCTTGCCCATAGTTTTTACAGGTGGCTTTCCACATACGCGCGCGCCATACGGTCACACTCGTACACGTCGTCCAGCGTGTAATCGCCGCCGAAGGCATCGCTGTCCACAATGCCCTCGACCAAGCGCCCAATGTCCAAAAAGCCGATCTCATCGCGCAGGAAATGCGCCACGGCAGCCTCGTTGGCGCCGTTGGCGGCGCAGGGTGCCAGCCCGCCCTTGCGGATGGCTTTTTTGCACGCCGCCAGACAGCGGAAGGTTTCGTCGTCGGCTTGGGCAATGCTCAGCTTGGTCAGCGCCGTAAAGTCCAGCTCCGGGACGGGGCTGGGCATACGCTCGGGCCAGGTCAGCGCATACTGGATGGGGATGCGCATATCCGGCACGCCCAGCTGGGCAATGATGGAATGGTCGGCGAACTGCACAGCCGAGTGAATGATGCTCTCACGCTGGACGACAATTTGAATCTTATCCTCCGGCAGGCCGAAGAGCCAGGCAGCCTCGATAAGCTCAAGGCCCTTATTCATCAGAGTAGCGGAATCAATGGTGATCTTGGCACCCATGTTCCAGTTGGGGTGCTTGAGGGCGTCGGCCTTGGTCTTGCCGCGCAGCTCTTCCGTTTTCATGCCGAAGAAGGGGCCGCCGGAGGCCGTGAGCAGAATCTTCGTCAGGCTCTTGGCGCTCTCCTTGTCCTGCAAGCACTGGAAAATAGCCGAGTGCTCGCTGTCCACGGGCAGCAGCTTGACGCCGTGCTTTGCCACGGCCTGTGTGACCAGATGGCCGCCGGTAACAAGGCTCTCTTTGTTGGCGAGGGCGAGGTCATGGCCGCTCTCGATGGCGGTCAGGCTCGCACCCAGACCAGCGATGCCGACGACGCTGTTCAGGACCACGTCCGGGCCATCCATCGCGGCCAGCTCCTTCAGGCCCTCGGGGCCGGTGAGCAGCTTGGGGGCGTTGGCGCGGCCGGACAGTGCCGCATCCAGCTTGGCGGCGGCGTCCGGGTTGGTCATGCAGACGTATTTCGGGTGAAATTCCTCGATCTGCTCGAGAATTTTGTCCACATGGCTGTGGGCCGACAGGCCGAACACTTCATAGCCCTGTGCGCGGATGACGTCAAGGCTCTGCGTGCCGATGGAACCGGTCGAGCCGAGAAGAGTGATTTTTTTAGACATCGTGTTTCCTCCTAAAATGAGCGAATCAGCGATAGAAAACTGCAATGATGACCATGGTGACGAACGGCGCGATGAACATGACGCTGTCAAAGCGGTCCAGAATGCCGCCGTGGCCCGGGAAGATCGTGCCGTAGTCCTTGATGCCGCACTGGCGCTTGACGACGCTGGCGAACAGGTCACCGTAGATGCCCAGCACCGCCGCCACACAAGCCAGCAGCGCAATGACCACATACAGCGAGATGCCGATGTTGGTGCGGGTGAACTCCTCCATGCGGTCGGCCAGGACCGAATAGGCCAGCGTGATCAGAACGCCGCAGACCATCGTGCCCAGAACGCCGCCAATGGCGCCTTCCACAGTCTTTTTGGGGCTGACCACCGGGCAGAGCTTATGCTTGCCGAAGGCGCGGCCCGCAAAGTAGGCGCAGGTGTCGCCGCCCCATGCGAAGCAGAGGATGAGGAGAATGAAAAAGATCGCATCATAGCCGTATTTTTCCACAGGCAGCAGCTCCTTGAGCCGGATGAACGAGTAGAAGCAGAACATCACGATACCCGAGAACATGACAAGGCCGCTGGTCTTGGGGAAGCTGACCGTTCCGTTGCGCACCACCAGATAGATGGCGTAGAACAGCACGATCAGGAAGGACGCCGGCATGACCAGCGCACGGCAGACCGAATAGCTGGACAGCATGATGAGCAGCGTATACGGGACCAGAACGGCGTAAAGCAGCCAGTCCTTTTTCTCAAAGCCCAGAGCGCTGTAGATCTCGTGGATGCCGATGAGGGTGATGGCCGCGACGACGAGGTTGAACACCAGCGTGTCGAACGTGAACAGGACGCCGATGAGGACGAGGATGCCCACGACTGCGGTTATGATTCGTGTTTTCATAAAAGTGTTTCTCCTTGGTTTTGTCTGCTGGGGATGGTTCAGATGCCGCCGAACCGGCGGGAGCGCTTGTTGAACTCCGTGATGGCCGCATCGAGGTCATCGCGGGTGAAATCAGGCCACAGAACGTCCATTTCCACCAGCTCGGAATAGGCTGCCTGCCACAGCATGAAGTTGGACAGGCGCTTTTCTCCACTGGGACGCAGGATGAAATCCGGGTCCTTCTGGCCGGTGGTGTACATAGCGTCGGACATCATTTCTTCGGTGATGTCCTCGGGTTTCAGCTCCCCTGCGGCCGCTTTTTCGGCCAGCTGCTGGGCTGCGCGCACGATCTCGGGGCGGCCGCCGTAGTTGACCGCGATGTTCAGGGTCATGCCGGTCTTGTGGGCAGAATCCGTTTCCAGTTCGTTCATCAGCTTCTGCAGCTTGGGGTCCAGCGCGGTGCGGTCGCCGATGAATTTGATGCGGATGTTGCGGTTCTTATAATTGAAGCCCTTGAGCAGATACTCGCCGAACAGCTTCATGATGGCGCTGACCTCTTCGAGGGGGCGCTTCCAGTTCTCGGTCGAGAAGGCGTAAAAATACACCGAAGAGACGCCCAGTTCATCGCAGTAGTTGGCGATGTCCTGAAAGACCTCTGCGCCCTTTTTGTGGCCCGCCGTGCGGGGCAGACCACGCTGCTTGGCCCAGCGGCCGTTGCCGTCCATGATGATGCCGATGGACAGACCCTCGGCAAATTCTTTGGGATGATCCATTGTACTTCTCCTATCTTGGGCAGCGGGGCGGTCGGCTCCCCTGCCAGTCGGCAAAAAGTGCCGCGCACTTGGTCCAGCGCACGGCACTTCCACAGGTCCAGTTCGCCGCGGCGATCAGACGGACATGATCTCCTTCTGCTTTTCCTCAACGGCTGCATCGATGATCTTGATATACTTGTCGGTCAGCTTCTGGACATCCTCTTCCATGGTCTTCTGGGTGTCCTCGGTCAGCTCGCCGGCCTTCTTCATGGCCTTGGCCTTGTCCATGGCCTCGCGGCGGACGTTGCGGGTGGCGACCTTGGCATCCTCGCCCAGCTTGGAGACTTCCTTGGCCAGCTGCTTGCGGCGCTCCTCGGTGGGAGCCGGGAAGTTCAGGCGGATGGTCTGGCCGTCATCGATGGGGGTGATGCCCACATCGCTGGCCATGATGGCCTTGCTGATGGCACGCAGCAGAGAGCGGTCCCACGGGGTGATGGTCAGGGTACGGGCCTCGCTGACGGCCACAGACGCCACCTGCTGGATGGGCGTGGGCGCACCATAGTAATCCACCGACACCTTATCCAGAACGGCGGGGTTTGCGCGGCCAGCGCGAACGGCGGCCAGCTCACGGTTCAGATGTTCGACCGTGCTCTTCATCTTTTCTTCAAATGCCTTGGTGTTGCTGCTCATTGTCCTAGTCTCCTGTTTGTTATTTTCTGCACAGGCAGAGATGCCTGTTTCATTCTATTGCTGCGGTGCGGGCGGTATGCTCAGCCCTCGTAGACCAGCGTGCCCACATTCTCGCCCTGCACAGCCTTGGCGATGTTGTCCGGCTCGGCCAGATCGAACACCAGAATGGGAAGCTTGTTGTCGCGGCAGAGGGTTGCAGCCGTGCCGTCCATGACAGCCAGCTGATCTTCCAGCACCTTGGTAAAGGTGAGGGTGTCGTACTTCTTGGCGTCGGGGTACTTGTGCGGGTCCTTATCGTAGACGCCGTCCACCATGGTCGCCTTGAACATCACATCAGCCGAGACTTCCACGGCGCGCAGAGCGGTGGCCGTATCGGTAGAGAAGAACGGATTGCCCGTGCCGCCGCCGAACACCGCGATCTTGCCCTCTTCCATGGCGCGCAGAGCGTCCTTGCGGGTGAAAGCGGGAGCCACCTGCGGCATGGTGATGGAGGTGAACACCTCGGTCGGAACGCCCAGCTGCTCCAGCTTATCGGAGACGGCCAGCGCGTTCATCACCGTGGCCAGCATGCCGATCTTGTCGGCGAGGGTGCGCTCCATCTTGCCGCTGGAACGGCCGCGCCAGAAGTTGCCGCCGCCCACGACGATGCCGATCTGCACGCCGAGGTCGTGGGCTTTCTTGACGCCGCCGCAGATGGCGTCCATGGTCGGCTCATCAAAGCCGGTCCCCTTTTCGCCGCCCAGAGCTTCGCCGCTGATCTTGAGAAGGATACGCTGATATTTCAATGCCATAATCAATACACCACCTATGTTATTTGAGCCGCTGTGCGCGGCTGATCCATCTTGTTGCTTCTTATTTTACAATAAAATCCCTTCAAAGTAAACAGAAAAAGTAATTTGTCCTGTTAAAGGCCGCAAAAGTAAAATTTCCTCTGGACATTTGGTGCAGAGTGTGCTATAATTCTTCTTGCATTCGCGGGCATCGTACATCGGCTAGTATATCAGCCTTCCAAGCTGAGGAGGTGGGTTCGATTCCCATTGCCCGCTCCATGTGTGAAGCACCTAGACTCGAGAGAGTCTGGGTGTTTTTTTGTTGTTTCATTGTGTTTGAAGTTTGTGTGCTGCGCGGGGCAGGTCTTGAACAGAAAACGCCCCGGCCAGAGAAGGCCGGAGCGTTTTGCATCCTCGTATTTCAAAACAAATCGCTGTGCGTCCCGGTACGGGTCAGATAAAGGAGCAATACGAATACGCAAAACCGCCCCGCTATCCGAGATTTTTCCCGGAACAGCGGGGCGGTCTGATTTACGGTTTTATTTTAGGGCGCAGTTTTTGCTGGGCCGTTCAGCTCAACAGGAAATACGCATACCCTGCCGCACAAGCGATGTTCGCGATGCCGCACAGTGCGCCGCCCAGCGAGGTGAAGTAGACCTTCGTGGAATCGATGATGAGGTTGCCGTTGATGGTCCCAGCCTCTTCGGGGTAGGCGTCCGGGTACTGCTGCTGAATCTGGGCTGCGACGGTGGCGATGTTGGCGACGTTCAGATAGGCCAGCAGACTTGCACCAATGCCGAGGGCCATCGGGACCAGCGAGCTGACGCCGCCGGTGGTGTATTCCATTTCCTCTTCGGTGAGGAGCGCATAGTTTTTCGGATAATCCATGGTTTTTTACCTCCAAAAAGCTTGATCTGAGAGGGAATTCTTACCTTCATTATAGGGGCTGTTACGCGGGCTGTCAAGGGTCGAAACTTCAGTGCGCAGATGCAAAAATACCGCACACCGAGCATTTTCGCTTCGGGTGCGGTATTTTTCACGGAAGGTTCACTTCTTGTCGTTCTTCTGAGCTTCCTGCTCCTGACGCAGCTTCTTGATCCGCTTTTTCTCGCTTTCGACATGGGGCCACGGCCACGAGAAGCCCTCGTTCTCGCGACACCACTTGACCAGCGGGTAGAACGAGAACGCCAGCCCGAACAGGTACAGCAGCAGATACAGCAGAGCGTCCAGCGTGAACAGGGCGTCCATTGCGCCGATGAAAGCCATGATGCAGCCCGCTTTCAGGAAAAACAGGCCGTTTTGGCGGCAATACTCTGTAAAGTTCTCAGCCTTTACAGCCTTTCGGCCCTGATCGCCCCAGACGCGGGGGTTCTTCATGACCGTATAGCCGTAAAAGACCATCATCAGGCCGCAGGTCAGTTGAAATCCAAAAAACATAGCGAAACCTCGTTATAATTTAGTCGTCGTATTCCTCGAACAGGGGCTTCATGAAGGGCAGAAAGTCCAGAGTTGCGAAGTAGTCGCGCGGTGTTTCGGCGCGGCGGATCAGGCGGTGAGAGCCATCCTCGCAGAGCAGGACCTCGGCGCTGCGCAGCTTGCCGTTGTAGTTGTAACCCATGGCCGAGCCGTGTGCGCCGGTGTCGTGGATGTAGATCAGGTCGCCGATGTCGATCTTCGGCAGCATCCGGTCGATGGCGAACTTATCGTTGTTCTCGCACAGACCGCCGACCACATCGTACTTGTGGTCGCAGGGAGCGTTCTCCTTGCCCAGCACGGTGATGTGGTGATAAGCACCGTACATGGCGGGGCGCATCAGGTTGGCAGCACAGGCGTCCAGACCGATGTACTCCTTATAAATGTGCTTCTCGTGGATGGCCGTTGCGACCAGTGCACCGTAGGGGCCGGTGGTGAAGCGACCCATCTCGGTGAAGATGGCAACATCGCCCATGCCAGCGGGAACGAGGATCTCCTCAAATTTCTTGCGGACGCCCTCGCCGATGGCCATGATGTCGTTCTCGGTCTGGTCGGGGCGGTACGGGATGCCCACGCCGCCGGACAGGTTGATGTAGGCGATGTGCGCACCGGTGGCCTTCTGGACGCGGACGGCCAGCTGGAACAGGATGCCGGCCAGCTCAGGATAATAGGCATCCGAGATGGTGTTGGAAGCGAGGAAGGCGTGGATGCCGAAGTTCTTTGCACCCTTCTTCATCAGCTTCTTGTAGCTGTCGATCATCTGCTCCTCGGTCATGCCGTACTTGGCGTCACCGGGCTTGTCCATGACCTGGAAGCCTTCCTCGCTCTCGCCCAGCTGGAACGTTCCGCCCGGGTTGTAGCGGCAGAAGATGTTCTCCGGCACACCGGCCACACGGTCGAGGAAGTCCACCATGGTGGCGTCATCGAGGTTGATGTAAGCGCCCAGCTCGTGGGCTTTCTTCATGTCCTCCACGGGGGTCTGGTTGGAGGAGAACATGATGTCGCTGCCGGTAAAGCCGCAGACTTCGCTGAGCATCAGCTCGGTCAGAGAGGAGCAGTCCACACCGCAGCCCTCTTCCTTCAAGATCTGAAGGATGACGGGGTTGGGCAGCGCCTTGACGGCAAAATACTCCCGGAAGCCCTTGTTCCAGCTGAATGCCTTGTTGATGCGGCGGGCGTTCTCGCGGATGCCCTTTTCGTCGTAGACATGGAACGGCGTGGGCACATCCTGAATGATCTCCTGTGCCTGTTCTTCGGTCAGAAACGGTCTCTTTTCCATAATATACTTCCCTCTCATTTATAGAATGTCACCGACGCGGCGGTGCGGGGTTCAGGTCTTGAGGTTTTCGCGGGTGGGGGTGAAGGTGGGGATCATCTCGGCCAGCTTCTCCACCACGCCGTCGTCGTTGTGGGCGGCGGCAGCGGTCAGCTCCTGCAGCTGTTCATAGAACTTCGCGAGGTCGATTTCACGCGGAGGTGCGACAAAAATCTTGTTGTGTTCGGTGCGGCGCATCTTGTCCTGCTCCTCGTCCATCATCAGCTCCTCGTAGAGCTTTTCGCCGGGGCGCAGACCCACGATCTTGATGGGCATGTTGACGTCCGGCTCATAGCCGTAGAAACGGATGAGCTGGCGGGCAAGGTCGATGATCTTGACCGGCTCACCCATGTCGAGGACGTAGATGCTGCCGCTCTCGGCCAGCGAACCCGCCTGAAGCACCAGCTGGGCCGCTTCCGGGATGGTCATGAAGTAGCGCTCGATGTTGGGGTCGGTCAGGGTGACCGGACCGCCCTTTTTGATCTGCGCTTCGAACAGCGGGATGACGCTGCCGTGACTGCCCAGCACGTTGCCGAAGCGGACGGCCACGCACTTCATATCGGTGTTGCCCGCGAAGGTCTGGATGAGCATTTCGCAGATGCGCTTGGTGCAGCCCATCACGCTGGTGGGGTTGACCGCCTTATCGGTGGACAGCTGAACGAACCGCTCCACGCCGTGTTCGCTGGCGCTGGTGAGCAGGTTCTTCGTGCCGAGGACGTTGTTCTTGACGGCTTCGGCGGGGCTGACCTCCATCAGCGGCACATGCTTGTGCGCCGCCGCATGGAACACGACCGTGGGGTGATACGTCTCAAAAACTTCGTCCAGACGCTTTTTATCGCGGATGGAGCCGATGAGCACCGTGACCGGGATATCGCGGCCGTACTTCTGCTGAAGCTCCATCAGCAGCTCATAGGCGCAGTTCTCGTAGATGTCAAAGATGAGCAGCTTCCCGGGCTGGAACCGCATGACCTGACGGCACAGCTCGCTGCCGATGGAACCGCCGCCGCCCGTGACGAGGACGGTCTTGCCGGTCAGATAGCTGGAGATCTTCTTGGTGTCAAGGGTGACTTCCGCACGGGAGAGGAAGTCGGCGGTGTTCAGTTCGCGGAAAGCGGCTTGCTGCGGCGCTCCTGTGCCCACCAGCTGAGGGTCGCTCAAGATCTGAACGGCACAGTGGGTGGACACACAGAGGTCGATGACGTGGTTCAGCTTGCTGCCCCGCAGAGTGGGGATGGCAATGATGATGCTGTGGATGTTGTATTTCGCGCAGACCTGCGGGATTTGTTCCAGCGTGCCCCGCACCGGGACGCCGTGGATGGTCTGGCCGAACTTGGCGGGGTCGTCATCCACCGCCACGACCGGGTGGCCGTAGCTCTCATTGGACTTGCAGACGTTGATGGCCCACGCACCGGCTTCGCCCGCGCCGACGATCAGGACCGGACGGTTCGGGTCCTTGGCTGGAACGCCCCGCAGACGCTCGCCGAGGGGGTGATTCAGGAAGAGCCGCCACGCCAGACGGCTGCCGCCCACCAGCAGGAAGATCAGCACCGCCGCCATCGCGTTGGCGGAATCGAACAGGACGCCGTGGATCAGGCCATGGTTGACGAAGTAGACCACCACCGTGGGGACCGCGATCATGCCGCCCAGACGGATGAGGTCGCGCTCGCCCGCATACTTCCACAGGATGGAATACAGCCCGCCCACCAGAAAGCTGATAAGGTACAGAGCCGTGATCCACGGGAGATTTTCATAGAGCAGCGCCCGGTTGTGGGGCCACCACGTTGCTTCCACCGCGCCGTCTGCCCGGAGCAGCAGCGCAAAATAAAAGCTGAACAGGACTAGCGCCGCGTCCAGCACGACCAGAATGGCTCTGCGCAGCAGGACCTGCGGCGTGAATTTTTTCGTATCCTTCACAAAAAATCCTCTTTTGCATCGGCGCGGAGCCTGTCCGACGCCTGTTTGTTTTTCACAGCACAGAGCCTTCTGCGCCATGGTATCCATTGTATTATACTCGTTTCTGGGTCCTGTGTCCAGAAGAATTGCGTTTCCGGGCGGATTTCATGGTCCTTTCGGCCTGAAATGCCCGCCGGAACTCCTCACCCAGCCCCAGCGGCCATGCCGCCAGCAGCCCCACAAGGACCATCCCGCCGCCGCCCACGGCCAGCGCCGCCAGCTGGAACAGCGGCTCCCCGGCAGACCAGCCGGACAGCATTTCCCGGAAAATCATTCCCGCCCCGGCAGACACGCCCGCCGCCAGCGCCGGTGCGCCCAGCCACCGCCAGAACTTCGGCGGCATCCCGCTGACGCGGAGCAGACGCCCCGTGTTAGCCGTGCAGGTATAAACGCTGGACACCACGATGACAAAAAGGAAGCCCTTCATCCCGAAGCGGGGCAGGAGCACCATCACCCCCGCGATGCGGAGGATGGCATCCCACAGGCTGTAGCGGAACACCGCTCTCTGCTCCCCCACCCCTTTCATTGCGCCGTCCACCATGCTCTCGAGGTAGAGCAGCGGCATGGCGGGGCCGAGGGTGGAAAGGTAGAATCCGGCTTCTGCGCCATCGCTCTTATAGAATAAGGAAGCCAGCGGCACGCCCCAGACCCAGAACGCTGCCCCCGCCAGCGCGGAAAAGTAGCCGGTCAGCCGCAGCATCCGGTCCAGCAGGGCCGAGAGCCGCTTCTGCTCCCCTTGGATGTGGGCTTGGGTGATCTCCGGCATAAGCAGCACCGACAGGCTCCCCAGCAGCCCGAACGGAAAGGTCAGCAGCGGGAGCGCCATTCCTTTCAGGTTGCCGTACTGGGCCACGGCGGCGCTCCGCCCGCCCGCGTCCAGCAGGAACACGGTCAGACAGGCCGGAACGAGCATGTTTTCGGCGGTGTGCAGCGCGCTGGCAAGGCAGCGGCCGCCCTCCACCGGCCACAGAATCTCCCACAGGCGCTTGGCGGGTTCGAGGGGGCGTCGGGCAGGTTCCGCACCGAATGCGCGTACCGCCTCCCGCCGGTAAAACAGGAGCATCATCCCGCAGGAGACGGCTTCGCTGAGGGCCGTTGCCCCGAGGACCGCCCTGCATTTTCCGCCCACGTCCAGCGCGGCCCCCTGCTCCAAGGCCAGCCAGATGACCGTGATGCGGACTGTTTGTTCGACCAGTTGGCTCAGGACGTTCGGCTCCACCCGCCGCCGCGCGATGAAAAAACCGCGCAGGACCGCCGAGACTGCCATCCACGGCATCCCGAACGCCGACACCCGCAAGGCCCCTGCAGCCCGGACGTCGCCCAGCCACCAGCGGGCCGCGACATCTGCCAGCCCGAACTGCGCCGCCATCGCAAGGCTGCCCAGCAGCACGCCCGCACCGGCCAGACGCACCAGCATCCCGCGGGCTTCGGTGCGGCTGCGGCTCAGCTCTTCGGCCATCAGGCGGGTCGCCGCCACCGACACCCCCGACGTCGCCAGCGTGACGAACAGCGAATACACCGCCAGCACCAGCTGATACAGCCCCATCCCCTCGCCGCCCAAGGCGTTCGCCAGCCAGATGCGCAGACCCATCCCCGCCAGCCGAAGCAGGATATCCGCCCCCGTGAGCAGGGCCGCGTTTTTCAGGTAGCTCTGACCCATTGCCGCACCTCCTGTCGCTCTTTTTAATGTATGCGCACCACTCTTTTCATTATGAGCGGCGGGATGGGTTGTTTCTCTCCCAGTTTTATGGTATGATATGAGATGGTCGAATCTGATCGTCACAACATCAACGAAGGAGGAAAGGCTCGAAGGCCCCGGCCCGAGAGCTTTACGAGAGTATGAGCGAAGAATGTACCCATGACTGCTCCAACTGCGGCGCAGCATGTTCTTCCCGCGATGCTGCCCCGCAGCATGACGCCCCCAACCCCAACAGCAGCGTCAAAAAGGTCATCGGCGTCGTGTCCGGCAAGGGCGGCGTCGGCAAGAGCATGACCAGCGCTCTGCTGGCCTGTGCCATGGCCCGCCGCGGCTATCACTGCGGCATTCTGGACGCCGATATCACCGGCCCGTCCATCCCGAAACTGTTCGGCATCCATGGCCGCGCCATGGCCGACGAGAAGGGCTGCTGGCCCATCCAGAGCCGCATGGGCATCGATGTCATGAGCATCAACCTGCTGGTCGAGAACGAAGAGGACCCCGTTGTCTGGCGCGGCCCCGTCATCGCCGGTGCGGTGAAGCAGTTCTGGACCGATGTGGTCTGGAAGGACGTCGATTTCCTGTTCGTGGACATGCCTCCGGGAACCGGCGACGTGCCCTTGACCGTGTTCCAGAGTCTGCCTGTGGACGGCATCGTGGTCGTTGCCAGCCCGCAGGAGCTGGTCAGCATGATCGTGGCCAAGGCCGTGAACATGGCCGAGATGATGAAGGTCCCCATGCTGGGCATCGTCGAGAACATGAGCTACATCGTCTGCCCCGACTGCGGCAAGCACATCAACGTGTTCGGCAACAGCCATGTGGACGAGGTGGCTGCAAAGCACGGTCTGCCCGTTCTGGCCAAGTGCCCCATCGATCCCCAGCTGGCGGCCCTGTCCGACGCCGGCATGATCGAGACGTACGGCGGCGAGTACCTTGAGGGTGCTGCCGATGCGTGCGAGAAGCTGCTGAAGAAGTAAGTGATTCCCCTGTCTGTGCCGTTTGGCGCTCACAGGGGATTTTTTGTTTGCATTTCGTTTCTTTTATGATACAATAAGGGTAGACAGGAGGTGTTTCTATGGAACTGCTGACCCGCACCGAGATCGAGCAGATCATCCGGGAACTGCTGCACAAATATCACGCAGAATATGCGCTGCTGTTCGGCTCCTACGCCCGCGGCGAAGCAACGGCATCGTCCGACATTGACGTGATCGTTGTGGGCGGCGAACGGTTCCGCGCACGGGATATCTTTGCATTCGGCGAGGAACTGCGCCAGCGGACGCAAAAGGACGTGGACGCCTTTGAGATCCGCGAAGTGAACGTCGGAACGCCTTTTTACGAAAACGTCATGCGCGAAGGGGTGAAGATCGCGTGAAGAAATCGGACAAAGAGCGCCTGAAAAAGATCGTTTCCACTTGGAACGACCTTCACGCGCAGATGGAACAGCGCCAGATCACGCCAGCGCTCCTGCTCGAGGATGAATTTTCTCAATGGGCCGTCACTACGCCGCTGTATAACATCGGCGAGCAGGTCTATCAGCTCAGCAGCGAGTTCAAAGAAAGCCACTCGGAACAGCCTTGGAATATGGTCGCCGGACTGCGCCATCGTCTGGTGCACGACTATGACGGCATCAACTGGAGCATCATCGTAGAGGTCCTGTTTGAAGATATGGAGCCATTCGTTTCTGCTGTAGAGGACATCTTAGCTGGGATGTGACGCCGCAACTGCCTTTTGCGCCGAATTTTTAGGTCTGCAAAAGGCATTCTTTTTACGCTTCGTTTGGGTGCGCGAACTTTCAAAAACAAGATTTTACGCTGTTTTTTGCAGGGCCGAAATGTTTTTGTGAAGCGGGTTCATCTTTTCTTCTGTTTTTTTGAAACATTTTCCGGTTTTTTCTCTTGTAAATCGGCGCAGAAAGCTTTATAATGATGAAGTGTTCTGGAAGTGCAGCCAGAACCGGTGAAAGTATAATTGGGAAATCAATGGGAAAAGGAGTATTCTATTATGTTGACGAATGAATACCTGAAGCGTGTTTACGACGGTCTGGCTCAGCGCAATGCGAACGAGCCGGAGTT
The DNA here is from genome assembly GCA_900551435.1 of uncultured Faecalibacterium sp. GTDB lineage: Bacteria > Bacillota > Clostridia > Oscillospirales > Ruminococcaceae > Faecalibacterium. The sequence goes on along the minus strand of URVW01000066.1, from coordinate 325 downwards.
CCTGCAGGCGGTCCGCGAGGTTCTGGAGAGCATCCAGCCCGTCGTGGAGAAGCACCCCGAGTACGAGAAGGCCGGCCTGATCGAGCGTCTGGTCGAGCCGGAGCGCATCATCACCTTCCGTGTGCCTTGGGTCGATGATGCCGGCAAGGTGCAGGTCAACCGCGGCTACCGCGTCCAGTTCAACAGCGCCATCGGCCCCTACAAGGGCGGTCTGCGCTTCCATCCCTCTGTCAATCAGGGCATCCTGAAGTTCCTCGGCTTCGAGCAGACCTTCAAGAACAGCCTGACCACCCTGCCCATGGGCGGCGGCAAGGGCGGCTCTGAC
>URVW01000065.1 GCA_900551435.1 uncultured Faecalibacterium sp. | reverse complement strand
GGCCTCGACATCCAGCTTCTCGACGAAGATGACGTCGCCCTCGGCCACGCGGTACTGCTTACCGCCGGTAACGATGATAGCGTGCTTCAAACTCGTTGCACCTGCCTCTCTGTAGAGTCTCGCTCTTGTGGGCGGGAGGAGGCCTCCGCTTTGTACCCACTCAATGCGGCCTTGACAGTTTACCATTGCGCCGCATATTTGTCAACGGTTTTTCCGGGCGAAAGGCGAACTTTTTTCTGCCCATGCAAAAACCACGGCGCCGGTCGGCGCCGTGGCTTTGAAAACTCGGAAACTCAGCCGCAGATGGCCTTCGTGTCGCGGGCGATGACGAGCTCCTCGTTCGTCGGGATGACGAACACCTTGACCTTGGAGTCGGGGGTGGAGATCATGATATCCTCGCCGCGCTTGCTGTTGGCGACCGGGTCAATCTTCACGCCCAGATAGCCGAAGTACTCGGCGATGGCGGCGCGGGAGGACTTGCTGTTCTCGCCGACGCCGGCGGTGAAGATGATGGCGTCCACACCGTTCATGGCCGCGACGTAAGAGCCGACGACCTTGGCGACCCAGTAGTGGAACATATCGAGTGCGAGCTGGGCGCGGTCGTTGCCGTCGGCAGCGGCGCTGTCGAGATCGCGGAAGTCGGAGCTGACGCCGGAGACGCCGAGCACGCCGGACTTCTTGTTGAGGATGTTGAGCATCTCGTCGATGCTGATACCGTACTTATTCATAATGAACTGGATCACGCCGGCGTCGAGATCGCCGCAGCGCGTGCCCATCGGCAGACCGACCAGCGGGGTGAAGCCCATGGACGTGTCGACGCACTTGCCGCCGTCGATCGCACAGATGGAGCTGCCGTTGCCCATGTGGCAGGAGATGAGCTTGAGCTCCTCGATGGGCTTGCCCATGAGCTCGGCGCAGCGGGCGGACACGTAGCGGTGGCTCGTGCCGTGGAAGCCGTAGCGGCGGATGCCGTCGTTCTGGTAGTATTCATAAGGAATGGCGTACATATAGGCCTTGCCGGGCATGGTCTGGTGGAACGCGGTGTCGAACACGGCGACCATCGGGATGTTGCCGAACACCTTGCGGGCAGCCTCGATGCCGAGGATGCCGGCGGGGTTGTGCAGAGGAGCCAGAGGGCTGAGTTCACGGATGGTGTTGATGACCTCGTCGGTGATCAGGCAGCTCTCCTTGAACTTCTCGCCGCCATGGACGACGCGGTGGCCGATGGCGTTGATCTCGCTGACGTCATCGATGCACTTGCCTTCGCCGGTGGTCATCTTCTTAACGACCTCAGCGAATGCCTCGGTGTGGGTGGGGAAGATCGCCGGGGTGGTAGCCTTGTGGCCGTTTGCCTCGTGGGTGATCATGCTGCTCTCCATGCCGATGCGCTCGCACAGGCCCTTGCACAGCACCTTCTCGCCATCCATATCGATCAGCTGATATTTCAGGGAAGAAGAACCGCAGTTAATAACCAGAACTTTCATCTTCTTGTGCCTCCATATTGTTTTTCAGCCCGCCGAAACGGGCAGAATTTTACAGATTCCTAGAAATATTATATAATAGGTCCGGAGGGTTTTCAAGCCACAAACGGGGCAAAGGGTTCTACAAAGTATCCCGCGTTTTTTGTACACCCTGCCCAGAATCCTCTTGGAATTGCCATTTTTTGTTGTTAGTCTGACATATATTTCACAATGTACCCTCTTCTGTTGGGCGGCTTTTCGCCCGACCCGAAAGAGGGACCGCTCCGCGCTTGAGGTGAACATCTATGATGAAACTTGCCGGTATCATTGCCGAATATGACCCCTTCCACAACGGCCACGCATGGCAGCTGGCACAGGCCCGGGCGCTGGGCGCAGAGCGTGTGGCCGTTGCCATGAGCTGCGGGCTGACCCAGCGGGGCGCAGTCCCGCTCCTGCCCGAGGCCGTCCGGGTCCGGGCCGCTCTGACCTGCGGGGCCGACCTTGTGTTCGCGCTCCCTGCGCCCTGTGCCGGTTCAGGTGCAGAAGCCTTTGCCCGGGCCGGGGTCAAAATCCTCTCCGCCGCCGGGTGCGACGCTTTGGTGTTCGGCGCAGAAACGCCGGACGCAGACCTGCTTCTGGAAGCGGCGCGGGTCCTCTTGAGCGATGCCTACCGCGAAGAACTGAAGCGCCAGCTCTCCTCCGGCGCACGAAGCTTTGCCGCCGCGCGGCAAGCCGCCGTGGAAGCGCTCTGTCCCGGCACAGCGCTGGCCGACCTGCTGGACAAGCCCAACAACAATCTGGCCGTCGAATACTGCAAGGCCATTTTGGAGCTGGGCGCTCCCCTCATGCCCATCCCGCTCCCCCGTCAGGGCGCGGACCACGGGCAGGAGCTTTCCCCCACCGCCACCCAGTACGCCAGCGCCAGCGCCCTGCGCCAGCTCTGGCAGACCGGCGGGCCGGACGCCGTCGCGCCCTATGTTCCGGCAGCGGTCCTTCCGTTCTATCAAGAAGCCTTTTCCGCCGGGGCCTACACCGACTTCGACTCCGCCCACCGCTGTGAGCTGGCCCTTCTCCGCGCCCAGTGCGTCCACGAGGAGCCATTTTCTGCGGTGCGCGGGATCTCGGAAGGGTTGGAGCACCGGCTCGAAAAGGCGGTGCGTTCCAGTTCCACCCACGAAGAGCTGCTCGACGCCCTGACCACGGTGCGCTACCCCCGCGCCCGGATGCGCCGCCTTGCGATGGACGCCGCCCTGCAGTACACGAACGCCCTGCCCGCGCTCCCGCCCTATCTCCATCTTCTGGGCGCACGACGGGACGCCCTGCCGCTTTTGAGGCACGCGGCGCTTCCCGTTTCCCATTCGCTGATGCGTCTGCGCGGCGAAAACAACGCCTGTGCGCAGATGGTTTCTTCCCAGCTTGCCGCCAGCGATTTTTCCGCGCTCTGCCGAAAAACACCCGCGCCGATGGGCGGCTTACTTCGTCAAAAAATTGTCTTTTTGACGGATTGACAAAATTTTTCTCGAAAAAACTGTCATTTCCGCTCTTGTATCACGGGAGCGGTTCGGTGTACAATAATAGCAGTATTGGATACAACGAAGCGTCCCCAGTACGGGGCGCAAGAGGAGGAACTGCATGGCACTTCATGTTCTGGACGAAGCCAACCGCTGCCTCGGCTGCAAAAAGCCGATGTGTCAGCAGGGCTGCCCCATCCACACCAACATCCCGGAGGTCATCCGTCTGCTCAAAGCGAATCAGCTGGACGACGCCGGCCGGATGCTGTTCGAAAACAACCCGCTGACCACGGTCTGCTCTCTGGTCTGCAACCACGAGAATCAGTGCGAGGGCCACTGCATCCGCAACCGGATGCCCAGCCACGACCCCGTCCATTTCTCGATCATCGAGGACTACATCTCCACGACCTACGCCAACAAGATGACCGCCGGCCCCGCCCCCAAGAACGGCATGAAGGCTGCTGTCGTCGGCGCCGGCCCTGCGGGCCTGACCATCGCCGTGCTGCTGGCACGGTGGGGCTATGACATCACCATCTTTGATGCCCGCGACAAGATCGGCGGCGTCATGCGGTACGGCATCCCCAACTACCGTCTGCCCGACAGTGTTCTGGACGACTTCCAGTATCATCACCTCGACCTCAAGGGCATCCACTTCCGCCCCAACACCACCATCGGCAAGACCATCACCATCGACGACCTCTTCCGCGACGGTTACAAGAGCGTGTTCATCGGCGCAGGTCTGTGGAAGGCCAACGCCATGCACATCAAGGGCGAGACGCTGGGCAACGTGGCCTTTGGCATCGACTATCTGGCCAACTCCAAGGCGTTCCATCTGGGCAACGACATCGCCGTGATCGGCGTGGGCAACTCCGCCATGGACTGCGCCCGCACCGCCATCCGCAACGGCGCACGCCACGTCACCTGCTATGCCCGCCGGGATGAGGACTGTATCAGCGCTTCCGAATACGAAGTCCGTTACGCCAAGCTCGAGGGCGTGGGCTTCCGCTTCTGCAAGGCCCCCGTTGAGATCCGCGAGAACGGCCTGATCTGCCGCGACACCGTAAAGGGCGAGGACGGCAAGTTCACGCAGGTCGAGGGCAGCGAGACGTTCTACCCCCACACCGGCGTCATCGTCTCGGTCAGTCAGGGTTCCGAGAGCAATCTCGTCAAGACCACGACCGGCATCGAGACGAACCAGCGCGGTCTACTGACCGTCAGCGACGACGGCAGCACCACCCGCCCCGGCGTGTTCGCGGGCGGCGACGCGGTCATGGGCGCACGCACGGTCGTTGAGGCAGTCGCCATCGCCAAGCAGGTGGCCGAGTCGATGGACCAGTATATGAAGTCCCTGCCTGTGGACAACACCCCGGACCCCTACGCCAACATCCCCACCTTTGAGACGCCCACCTCGGACGTTCTCGGCAAGCAGGATGTCTGATCTCTCATAAGTTTCAAAGCTGCACAAACGGCATTCTCCTGGATCGAGATGGTTCTTTTGTGCAGCTTTCCTTTTTATGGCCGGTTTGTAAACATTCGATTTCTTTGCCAATCTTAGCCGCTTCTTGGTTGACCCTGCTTTCGCCCATCTTGTATACTAAAAATAAATCATTCTGTGATTATTCCAAATTGGATACTCATTTCGGCATTTTCCGCGCCGGAACGAGTCCAGAAAGGTCGGTGGACACCATTTTGAAAGCTTCGATCCCAAAACTGCGCGAAAAGCTGCTGGAGTCGCTTCAGGCGGTCCTGCCCATCGTGGCGATCGTCCTCATCCTCTGCTTTTCCATCGCGCCTGTCTCCCCCAGCATCCTGCTCTGTTTTCTGCTCGGCGCTGCCATGATCATTGTAGGCATCATGTTCTTCACCCTCGGTGCAGAGATGAGCATGAGCCCCATGGGCGAGCGGGTCGGCGCGGTGCTGACCAAAAGCCGCAGCGTCCCGCTCATCATCGGCGTGGGCTTCCTGCTCGGCTTCCTCATCACCATCTCGGAACCGGATCTGCAGGTCCTTGCCAATCAGGTCCCGTCCATCCCCAACATGACGCTGATTTTGTCGGTGGCGACGGGCGTCGGTCTGTTTCTGGTGGTGTCGTTCCTGCGTATGCTGCTGGGCATCGCGCTGCCCAAGCTCTTGGTCGTGTTCTATGCCCTCATCTTTCTCTTAGCGGCCTTTGTCCCCAAAGAGTTTCTGGCCGTCGCATTCGATTCCGGCGGTGTGACCACCGGTCCTATGACGGTCCCCTTCATCATGGCGCTGGGCGTCGGTGTCGCCGCCATCCGAAGCGACCGCCACGCGGCGGACGACAGCTTTGGTCTGGTCGCGCTCTGCTCGATCGGTCCCATCCTCGCGGTCCTCATCCTCGGCATCGTCTTTCAGGCCAGCGACAGCGCCTATGTCCCGCCGGTCCTGCCCAACGTCAGCGACTCGGTGGAGCTGTGGAGCCTGTTCCATGAAGGGCTGCCCACCTATCTGAAAGAGATCGCCACCTCGCTGCTGCCCATCGTGCTGATGTTCGGCGTCTTTCAGGTCGTTGCGCTCCGGCTGGACCGCCGGACGCTGGGCCGCATCGGCGTCGGTCTCGCCTATACTTATCTCGGTCTGGTCCTGTTCCTGACCGGTGCGAACGTCGGCTTCATGCCCGCTGGTAATTATCTGGGTCAGGTCCTCGCCGGACAGTCCTACCGCTGGGTCATCGTTCCCATCGGAATGCTCATCGGCTACTTCATCGTCAAGGCCGAACCTGCCGTCTACGTCCTGAACAAGCAGGTCGAAGAGGTCACCGACGGCGCGATCTCCGCCGGGACGATGGGGGCCGCCCTCTCGGCGGGCGTTTCGCTCTCGGTCGGCCTTGCGATGGTCCGCGTCCTGACCGGCATCTCCATTCTGTGGTTCCTCATCCCCGGCTATGCGTTTGCTATCGGCATCTCCTTCGTCGTGCCCAAACTCTACACCGCCATCGCGTTCGACGCGGGCGGCGTCGCATCCGGCCCCATGACGGCGGCGTTCCTGCTCCCGCTGGCGCAGGGTGCTTGTGTGGCCGTGGGCGGAAACATCGTCACGGATGCCTTCGGCGTGGTCGCCATGGTCGCCATGACGCCTCTCATCACGGTCCAGCTGATGGGTCTGATGGCCCAGCTCAAGCAGCGCCGTGCCCGCAAGGCTCAGCCGCTGCCCACCGCCGCGCTGGCCTTTGCCGATCTGCCGGATGATGCCATCATCGAGCTGTAAGGAGGTCTCTGCGTGAATTCACTTTACTGGCTGGTCACCATCACCGACCGACACTCCACCGACGCCTTTCTGGCGCTCTACGAGACGTACGGCGTCACCGTCAGTCTGCGCACCGTGGGCGCGGGCACGGCGGTGCGGGAGACGCTTTCCACCCTCGGTCTGGAAAAGACCGAAAAGGCCGTGCTCTTCGCCATGATCACCGCCGACACTTGGCCCAAGCTGCAAAAAGGGTTGCGCCGTGAGCTGCGCATCGACGTCCCGGGGACCGGCATCGCGTTCATCATCCCGGTCAGCAGCATCGGCGGCAAGCGGGCGCTGCAATTTCTGACCGAACACCAGACGTTCACCGTAGAGGAGGAGAGCACCTTGAAAGATACCCGTTACGAGCTGCTGCTCGTCATTGCCAATCAGGGCCACACCGGCTCCATCATGGACGCCGCCCGTGCCGAAGGGGCCGGCGGCGGAACGGTCATCCACGCCAAGGGGACCGGCATGGAGGGCGCGGCCCACTTTATGGGTGTGGAGCTGGCCAACGAGAAGGAGCTGGTCCTCATCGTGACCCGCACCGCCCAGAAAAACCAGATCATGAAAGCCATCATGAACGGCGCCGGCCCCAAAGCCGGTGCGATCGTGTTCTCGCTGCCGGTCACGGACACCGCCGGTCTGCGGCTGATGGAAGAAGATTGACCCTGCAGATGAAAAAATCCACGCTTGGTGCTAGAGCCAAGCGTGGATTTTTTTACAATTTTCCTGTATCATAGGGAGAGGAGGGATATTTTTATGAACCAGACGCACCGCCGTTGGCAGTTTTTCGTCAACAGCCTTGTCATCGTTTTCGGCAACGCGCTCTATTCGCTGGCCGTTGCCCTCTTTCTGGAACCCGCCGGGCTTGTCACCGGCGGCGCGACCGGCATCGCGCTGGCGTTCGGGCGGCTGACCGGCCTTTCCGTCTCCGGCTTTCTGCTGGCGTTCAACCTCGCCATGCTGGCGTGGGGCTGGGCGGTCCTTGGCCGGACCTTTGCTCTGAATACGCTGGCCAGCAGCGTCCTCAGCCCGCTTTTCCTCGAACTGTGGGAGCGGCTCCTTGCGGGCCGGGTCCTCACGGACGACATCTTCCTCTGCACGGTGTTCGCCGGATTGGGCATCGGCGTTTCATTAGGACTGGTCATCCGGGCGGGCGCTTCGACGGGCGGCATGGACATTCCCCCGCTGGTGCTGCAAAAGTGGTTCCGGCTCCCGGTGTCCGCCACCATGATGGCTTTTGACATCGCCATCCTTCTGCTCCAAGCGCTGTTCAGCCCCGCCGAACAGGTGCTGTACGGCATCGTGATGGTCCTGCTGCACACCATCGTCATGGACAAAATGCTGCTTCTGGGCGACAGCCGCACGCAGGTCAAGATCATCAGCACCCAGTCCAGCGCCATCCGGGACGCCATTCTGGCCCAGCTGGACCGTGGCGTGACCCTGCTCCACGGTGAGGGCGGCTATACCGGCGAATCCTGCGAGGTGCTGCTGAGCGTCGTCTCCAACCGCGAGCTTTCCAAACTGGAAAAGCTGGTCCATTCCATCGATCCGGAATGCTTTCTCATCGTCAGCCGCGTCACCGAAGTCAGCGGGCGCGGCTTCTCGCTGGAAAAGCACTATCAATAGATCACACGGAGGTGCAACCCTATGGAAATTTTCACCCAGCCCATCGGAAGCCGCGCTGCCACTCTGACCGGCTATGTTCAGCAGACCAGCACGGACCTGCCCAACCTGAACGTCTGCCCTGCCATCCTCATCTGCCCCGGCGGCGGCTATGCCTACTGTTCGGACCGTGAAGCCGAACCGGTGGCCCTTGCGTTCCTGAATGCCGGTTTCAACGCGTTCGTCCTGCGATATACGGTCAGCCAGACCTGCCCGCCGGAAGAGGTGTTCGGCAACGCACTGGCAGAAGCGGAAGCTTCGCTGAGCTATCTGCGCGACCACGCCGAAGCTCTCCACATCGACCCGGACCAGATCGCGGTCCTCGGCTTCTCGGCGGGTGCGCACCTGACGGCCGCCCTCGGCACGATGGGCCGCGTCCGTCCCCGCGCCCTTCTGCTGGGCTACGGTGTCTTTGAGGGCGCGATCGGCGCACCCCTGCCCGATCTGTTGGAAAAGATCGACGAGAACACCCCGCCCGCTTTCCTGTTCGCCACGCAGGGCGACCGGCTCGTGCCCGCCGTCCAGTCCATGAAGTTCGCCACCCGTCTGGCCGAACAAAAGACGCCCTATGAGCTGCACATCTTTTCCTACGGCGACCACGGCGCTTCGCTGGGCACGCCTAAGGTCACGGCCCCGAACGGCTACCCCAACCCGGATTTCTCGGATTGGTTCGCCATGGCGGTGCGCTTCCTGCACCACCTCTTCCGGAACGACGAGCTGGTCCCCCTGCCCGCCGAAGTCACCGCCTACGGCATCGAGATGAACCTCGGCAAGCTGCTGAACGATCCCGTCAGCGCCCCGGTCCTGCTGCGGTATCTGCCGCAGCTGCCGGACCACACCAAGGAGAAGCCCTCCTGCCTGACGCTCTCTCTGAAGAAGTTCCAGCTCTTCGGGCATGTCCTCCCGAAGGAGCAGTTCGCCGCCCTCGCTCAGGAGCTTGATGCCCTGAACTGACCCCAAAAACATCAAAAGCTCTCTGTCCGCCCATCCGGGCCGACAGAGAGCTTTTTTCTTAGAGGAGCGGTGCGATGACCTTCATCAGCATTCCGGTCGCACGCAGAAGGTGCTTGCCCTGCCAGATGCTCTTCGGGTCGTTGGACACGGTGCGGCACTCTTCCAGCGTCGCCTGAAAATCCGACTCGATGTCCCGGATGCAGGGGGCATTTGTCACCCAGACCGCATTTTCAAAGTGGTGGTACAGGCTGCGGTAATCGAGGTTGATGGTCCCCACCACGGCCTCGCGGTCGTCCACAACAAAGGCCTTTGCATGGACGAAACCGGGCGTCCATTCGCTGATCTTCACGCCCGAATCCAGCAGCGCCGAATAGTGCGTTTTGGCCAGCGCATAGGGGAACCGCTTGTCCGGCACGCCCGGTAAGATCAAGTGCACGTCCACGCCCCGCTCTGCGGCAAATTTGAGCGCCGTTTCCAGCTCGCCGTCCAAGATCAGATAGGGCGTCATGATGTGGATGTACTTCCGCGCCCGGTTGAGCAGATCGATATAAACCATCTCGCCCACCCGTTCACCGTCCAGCGGGCAGTCTCCGTAGGGCGCAGCGGTCCCCTGCGCCTGTGCCGGAGCCGGGATGGGGTCCGCCAAAAACGCTTCGAACTCCGGCTCCTTGAGGATGCTCCACATCTGCAAAAACAGTGCGGTCATCGAGCGGACCGCTTCACCTTCCAGCATGATGGCGGCATCCTTCCAGCGGCCGTATTTCTCCACATGGTTGATGTACTCATCCGCCAGATTGACGCCGCCGGTGAACCCGACCCGCCCATCGATGACGAAAATTTTCCGGTGGTCGCGATAGTTGTAGTGGGTCGAGACGAACGGCTGCACCGGGCTGAACACCTTGCACTGGATGCCCAGCGCTTCCAGCCGCTTGGGGTAATCCCGCGGCAGGGTCGAGAACTCGCAGGTCCCGTCGTACATGACCCGCACATCTACGCCGTCGGCGGCTTTCCGGGCCAGAACTTCCAGAATCTTTCCCCAGAACAGTCCCTCGTCGATGATGAAGTATTCCAGAAAGATATACCGCTCCGCCGTTTCCAGCTGGCGCATTAGTTCTTCAAATTTGGCTTCGCCGCTGGGGAAATAGGTCACCACCGTGTTCTGGTAGACTGGAAATCCCCCTCCCGGCCCATACAGATACTTTGCCAGTGAGGCCGCGCCGGGTTCGGTCTGCTGCAAGGCGTCCACCGCCGCATCGTTCTGGGGCAGCTGCTCCCGCAGCTCGTTTTCCAGTTCCAACAGCCGCTTACGCAGGAAGTTGTGGCCGAAATTGCTCTTCACATAGAAAAACAGCGGCACGCCGACCACCGGCAGGATCGAGATGACCACCATCCAAGTGATCTTGGCGCTGTTGTCCATCTTGCTGTTGAGCAGATAAATGACCATCGCCGCCGAGACGATGACGCTGCTCCCGAAGTAATGGGGCAGCAGATTGCCGAACCAGCGGAAGATGCTGAACAGCACCCCCACCTGCAGGAGCAGCAAGACCAGCACCAGCCCGAACCGGCTGAAAATCGCATGGATGATGCCCTTCTGTCCCTTTTTCAGCAGCCGAAGCCCGCCGTCCTCGAATTTCTGTGCATAGTCCTTGACGTTGTGTTTCAGTTCCTCTGTTTTCACGGCGCGCTCACTTTCTGCGCAGGGTCACAGCGAACATCCCCTGCGCCGCGTGGCACTGTTCCACCAGCTCTTTCGGCTGGCGGCATAGGCCGTGATTATGCCACGGGTCATTGAACCAATAGTGTTCGTCGTCGTAGCCCACCAGCAGCAGACAATGCTCGTTGCACTTCCATGCAAAGTCGGTCCCGTCCTCTAACAGCCAGTGGTCCCGCTGTTCGGGGACCGGCTGGAAGTCCAACGTCGCCCAGAACACCACCGGCATCCCGGCGTCGAGATATCCGCACAGTTCAGCCGCCGTCTTGCCGCTCTCGTCCACGACCTCGAACTGGTCCGCCGCGCCCTCGTGCTTCAGGGCGCTTTCCAGCGCCGCCACGATGCAGGGCGCATAGCAGCCATAGCCCGTGTGGTCGTGCGGGTCGCCGGGATAGACCTTCCACGGGTCCGGACCATACAGCTTGCCGTCCTGTTCCCAATACGGTGCGTGGGGCAGGTCGCGCTCGATGAACACATCCGGGTCGATCCTGATCCCCATCGTCTGCAGCAGCATGACGGCGCTGATGCTCTCGCAGCCGTTCACCCAGCGTTCCGTCTGGTCGATGTAAGGAGCCAAAACGATTTTTTTCATCAAATTTCCTCCCAGAGCGTGGTTTGCTCTGTCAAAAAACGCGGTTTTGTGTTATGATATGCAGTAAGATGATAATATCCTTATTATAACTTATTTTGACCGGTTTTTCTACCGAAATCGGCAGGCGGGAGGATCTTGGAACATGAACAATCTGATCATCGGCATTGCGGGCGGTTCCGGCAGCGGCAAGACCACGCTGGCGTATCGGCTCAAGGAGCGCTTCGGCGAGGATGAAGTCCGGCTCATCTCGCACGACAGCTACTATAAGCGCCACGATGAACTGCCCTTTGCAGAGCGCTGCAAACTGAACTACGACCATCCGGACGCCTTCGACAACGATCTGCTGATCGAGCACCTGAAGGAGCTGAAGGCGGGCCATTCCATCGAGTGCCCGGTCTACGATTACGCCGACCACAACCGCAGCAACGAGGTGCAGCACATCGAGCCGGCCCCCGTCCTCATCGTGGAGGGCATCCTGCCGCTGGCCGAGCCGGAACTGTGCAAGCTGTTCGACTATAAAATTTATGTGGACACCGACGCAGACGAGCGCATTCTCCGCCGCATCCTGCGGGATGTCAAGGAGCGCGGCCGCTCGCTGGACAGTGTCATCAACCAATACCGCGCCACCGTCAAGCCCATGCACGAAGCGTTTGTCGAGCCAAGCAAGCGCAACGCCGACATCATCATTCCCAACGGCGGCGAGAATGGCCCCGCCATTGAGATGCTGGCCCATCATATCCGCAGCCTGATCCAGAAGGCCAATATGCAGTAATCAAAAGCCAGTCCCCAAAAGCGCAAAACAGCTCCTGACGTTTGGCTGCGTCAGGAGCTGTTTTTTGTTTTAGAGCTGATAGAGTTTCAGGAGTTCGTCGGCTAGTTTCTCGGTACGAGCTTCGATGTCCTGTACCGACCAGCTGTCTTTCTGTGCCAGCTCACGGTTCAACTCCAAGCCGTTCTTGTAACCAACATATCGCTTTTGCGCATTCTGACGGTCGCGTTTTTCCACGAACGAAAGATTGCTCAACGTGCTGTTGTATGCCGTGATGGTCAGATTTCCCAGCCGGTGCACATACTGGGTCAAATACTCTTCTGCCAACGCACGGTCGCCGTTTGCGATCATCTTCACCCATGCATCCGGAATGTTTTTCCCTTCCGGGAAGATGTGCTCGATGGTCCATTTAAAGGTCTTTTTCCCGTTGTATTCGTTCTGCGCCCACAAGTCCGTCCATGTCTCCGTGGTCATAGCCTTCTGCGCCAGCGCACACAGAACGAACCGTGCCGCACCCACATTTTCCTCGTAGATGTTCCCCTTCAGTTTGGCCTCGAACACCTCATCCTCTGCCGACCAGCGGACCAGCTCCTGATAAATGTATGCGTAGATACCGCTTCCGAACATCTGCTTTTCCTCGATCTCCGCAATGATCTGCATAAAAATTTTATTGAGGTCGCGGGTATTCGGCGTATCGGTGATGTTGCGGCGCACGAAAAACCGCGTCAGCAGCCGAATCGTCTCGGAAAGGTCCTTATCTTGGAGTTGAAGTGTCCCCTGATTTTTGAACAGGTAGAGCAGCAGCAGATAGGACGGCGCGCCTTGGATGCGGCTCAGGTCGGTCAAGTCCTTTGTGAACGGCGACGGGTCCTCGCTGCTCAGAATCAAATAGGAATAGATTTTTCCGCACTCCAGAATATCCAACATAAAACCGGGAAGGTCATGGTCGATCAGCTGCTCAAAAATCGAGAGCAGATTCGAGCGGGTTGCCGTATAACCCAGCGGGTCCTTTTTGCGCAATTCTTCCGAGCGGAACGGCTCGTTCAGGCGGTTCTTAAAGGCATTGTAATACTGCCGAAAAAAGCGTTCCTGCGTGGAATAGTCATCCGTCAGATAACTCAGAAGAGTCTGCCACTCTTCAAAGCAGTCGTCGCAGTCTAGCCCTGCCCGCTCGGCACGGGCCAAGATGAGGTTCTTCATCAGGTCGATGGCCGTCAGCGGTGTTCCGCGGTTGTTCAGTGACTCAAACAGAGTGTAGGCTTCCGCATGGCTGCCCACTTCAATTTTCACCAAAATCGCCTTGGATACCTTCCGCTTGATTTCTAGCAGCGTTTCCACCGCGTCGCCGTTTTCTTCAATATCATTCTGCAAGCGTTTGCAGAAATAATGATAGCACCGGGAAATTTTGCGGTATCCAAAATTTTTCTCCCGCTTGGCCGTTTTCAGAAGGCCGTTCTCATACATCACATAGTTGAAATCCGCCAGATTGTTGTTCTGGACCTGCGGACAAAGGATCAGCCCGTTGTCCGCCCCCTTGCAGAGAATCGACTTGCGAAGCGAGGGCAATTCATCTTCGTCGTCCTCGCTCAATTCTTCCTTGTGCTCTTTGAGCTTGTGGTAGAGCGCCGTCAGAAGCAGACAAAGAGTCGTCAACCGCTGCTGACCATCCACGACCTCGAGCTTTTTCACCTGAAAGGCATCCGAAGAATTATCAATGCAGATGATCGAGCCGATAAAATAACCGATATCATTTTCGCAGATATCATCGTAAAGGTCCTTCCACTGTGAAAAGCCCCATGTGTACTCGCGCTGGTATTTGGGGATGATATAACAGAAACCGGCATCTTTTTTGAACACATCATCGATTTGATAATCATGCACGGACTTGATCATTTCTTTGACCCTCCTGCTTTTTCTTCTATAATACCATCAAAGCCTTGTTCCCGCAATCATTTCAAATGCTATCGCTTTTACTTTGCTCCCATGCAGCAGTCCCAGCTATCTTCCACAACCTATTCTTGCAATCCCGCCTTACGCACTTCCCGATCCCCGCATTTTCCCGCGCACGCAAAAAACGAACCCCCTGAAGAATCACTTCCTCAGGGGGTTCACATCAAGTCGGCGA
>URVW01000064.1 GCA_900551435.1 uncultured Faecalibacterium sp. | reverse complement strand
CGCCAGTGGCTCCCCTGCTAGGGGAGCTGTCACGCGTTAGCGTGACTGAGAGGTTCGTTGCGTAACAGCGCTTTTGAAAAAACTGCCAAACCCGAAAGTTCACTTTACCTCTATCAGCTTCCCCAGCTCCAGCGAATAGATCCCCTTATACGCCACCTTCTTCGGTGCGAACCGCTTATCGATGGCGAGGGCATAGAGGTTCAGCTGGGCGCGGTAAGCCGCGAGGAAGTCGGCTTCGGTCTTGCGGCGGTCGGTCTTGTAGTCCAGCAGTTCCAGATGGTCCGGGAACACCAGCACGAGGTCCGCGATGCCCTGCACCAACACGCTGGCGCGGGCCGTTTCGCCCTCCGGGGCGGCGCTCCCCTGCGCGGCCAGCACCGCCGATGCGGGCAGGGCCGTGATGAAGGCCAGTTCCCGCAGGACCTCGTCCGCCGCGCAGATGCGGGCAAAGGCGTCGCTCTGGGCAAAGCGGCGGATGCGGCGGACGTCCAGCTTGTCCGCGATCTCGGGCGGGGTCAGCTGGGCATCCACCTGACGGTCCCGCTCGGCGAGAATGGCTTCGTCCAGCGTGCCGGACGCTTTGGCGGCGGCAAGGGCGGCAAAGTCCGCGTGCTCCAAGAAAGCGTGCAGGGCCGTGCCCATCTCGGCGGCGGTCAGGCCGTCCTTGGAGAGGAAGCCGGGGCGTTCCAGCGTGGTCTGCTCCTGCTTGTGGACGATGCTCGTCACGCTGACCTTTGCAGGGACTGCCGCCAGCCCTGCCGCCGGGTACTGCCACGCGAACCCCTGCCGAAGCTGTTCGGTCAATGCCGGGTCCGCTTCGGCTTCGATGGGAAGGGCCGCTTCCGTCGCAGAAAGCTCCGCTTCCGCCGATTCTGCCGCCACCGAAAGGGCAATGGTGCTCGCGGTATCGACGAAGGGCAGTTCCAGATTTTCGGCCATCCGGCGGAGGGGTCCGCCATTGGGGTGGACCAGCAGCGCCGCACGGAGCCAGTCCGCGAAGCTGTTGGCCTGACGGTTCAGCGTCTCCCCGGCCCCCGCCGCCAGAAACGCCGACGCCTTGGCCAGCGGATTGGTCGTTTTGGTGATGCCCAGCGGGATGGTTAAAATCAATTTATCCTGCGCGCGGGTCAGCGCCACATATAAAAGGCGCATCTGCTCGCTGCGCAGTTCGGCGGCGTGGACGTTCGACAGCGCTGCATAGGCCGCTGTTTTGTAGGAGCCTTCGCCGTCCTCGGGGCGGAGCCGCAGACCCGCCCCATACACCCGGTGCAGCAGCACGGGCTGGCGGGTGTCGGCGGCGTTGAAGCGGCGGGCCGTATCGGCCACGAACACCACTGGGAACTGCAGCCCCTTGGAGCGGTGGATGGTCATGATGGTCACACAGCCGGGGCGAGAGCCGCCGGGAGCGCTGTCCTGCCCGGTCGAACCGGCCAGTGCGGCCGCATCGATGGCCCGGACCAGCGCCGAGATGCCGCCCGCGCCCACGCTGGCGCAGAACGACGCGAACCGGCGGGCATCCTCGCGGCGGCGGGTCCCGTTTTCAAGAACGCCCAGCGCGGCGAGGTAGCCGGTGGACGCAAAAATTTCTTCCAAAAGCTGCTCTACCGGAACGCTCCGGGCCATCCGGCGCAGTTCGGTCAGGCGGGCGTAGAAGTCCCGCACCTTTTCGGTAAAGGCATCCTCGGCCCCACTCTGCAGGGTCAGCAGAAGCGCCCCGTACAGGCTCATCCGCTGGCTCTTCTGGGGTTCCGGCGGCTTGCCCTCCGCTTCGAGCTGCTGACGCCGCGCTTCGTCCTTCTGCTTGCGCAGGTCCTCCGCCGCGGCCCGCAGACGGACCAAGTCATCGTCCGTAAAGCCGAACAGCGGGCCGAGCATCGCCGCCGCCAGATAGACGTCCTGCGCGGGGTTGTCGATGACCTTCAGCAGGGCGATGAGGGGGCGGATGTGGGGGGCATCGAGCAGATTTTCGCGGGCGTCGGCGTAGACCGGGATGCCGCGCTCCGTCAGTGCTTCCACATAGGCCGGGAAGTCGCCGCGCGCCGCCAGCAGGATGCAGAGATCCTCATACCGGACCGGACGGGTGGTCCCGCCGTCCCGCACCGGCTCGCCGGACGCCATCAGCGTTTCGATGCGCTGGGCGATCCAAGCCGCGTCGGTTTCGGCGGTGTCGTCGGGCAGGAACTGCGCTTCCACGCTGCCCGGATACTCTCCCGGTGCGCCGCAGACCAGCCGCTGGCCGTCGCCGTAAGCGGTATCGCCCAGCGCGGGGGTCATCAGCTGCTCGAACAGGAAGTTGATGCCCGCCACCACCTGCGGTGCGCTGCGGAAGTTGGCGTCCAGCGCCAGCAGAGCGTTCGTGCCGGGGGTCCCGTCGGCCGGACGGGGGCGGGCCGTCTCTTCGGGCAGGAGCGGCCAGTGGTCCAGCTTTTCGCGGAAGATGCTGGGGTCGGCCTGTCGGAAGCGATAGATGCTCTGCTTCAGGTCGCCCACGAGGAACAGATCATCTCCGGACGGCGACGCCAAGCAGCGGTACAGGGCATCCTGCAGGGCGTTGGTGTCCTGATATTCGTCCACCATGACGGCGGCGTAGTTCTGCCGGATGGTCTCGCACAGCGGGGTGGGGGTCCCGTCCGGACTGCGCAGGAGCCGCAGAGCCTGATGCTCGAAGTCGCTGAATTCCAGCAGCTTCCGCTCCTGCTTTTTGGCTGAGAAGCGGGCGTCGAAGTCCCGCACCGCCGCGAACAGCGCCCGCAGACGGGGCAGAGCCGCCAAGCGGTCCGCTTCGGCTTCGTCCTCGCTGCACGCGATGAGGTCCGTGATCTGCCCGAACAGGCTGGCGGCTTCGTCGGCGCGGGTCTTGACGGCGGCTTTGTGCTCGCCGGTCAGCCGCTTTTTCATCCCCTTCAGCCCGGGCATCGGCTCCATGCCGAGGACGTAGGGGGTCAGCCGGTCGTAGAGCGGCGTCCACTCCCCCGCTTCGGCCAGCCGCTCGACTTCGCCCAGCAGAGCGGCGGCGGCTTCCAGCCGTTCCAGCGGCTCGGCGAATTTCTCGTTGACCGAAGCCACGCCTTTCGCTTTGGCGGCGTCGGTCCTGCCCTTGTTTTCAGCTTCGATGCGTGCTAAGACCAGATCTTCTTTGCAGTCATTCAGGGCCGCGCAGAACAGTTCCCGCCCTGCCTTGGCATCGCGGGCGGCTTCGTTCAGCAGAAGGTCGTGCCAGCAGGTGGCGTCAAAGCCGCGCTCCACCTGCCACGGGGCCAGAAACTCGTCCAGCTTGCGGTCGTAATCCGGCAGGGCGCGGAGAAAATCGTAGACGTGCAAGATCGTCTCTCCGGCGGCGCGGTCGCTGCGGCCCTTGCCGTACAGGTCCGCAAAGGCGCAGAAGTCCGGGTCCCGGTACGCCGCTTCCAGTGTCTCGGAGAGCGCCGCCGCCCGCAAGGTTTCCACACTTCCGGGGTCGGCGGGGGAAAAGTCGGGCGGGATGTCCAGCGCCTGAAAATGCTTGCGCAGAAGGTCCAGACAGAAGGCATCGATGGTGCAGATGGGCGCACGCTGGAGCAGCATCCGCTGGCGGCGCAGGGCCGTGTTGCCCGGTTCCTGCTGACTGCGGCGCAGCAGCGCCTGTCCGATGCGGGCGCGCAGTTCCGCCGCCGCCGCGTTCGTAAAGGTGACGATGAGCAGTTTGTCGGCGTCGATGGGGCGTTCCGGGTCGGTGATGAGCCGGACGGCCCGTTCGGTCAGCACAGCGGTCTTGCCGCTGCCCGCCGCCGCACTGACCAGCAGCGCCCCGCCCCGGTCATCGATGGCGGCCCGCTGGGCGCTCGTCCATTTGGGTTCGCTCACGGCTGTTCCTCCTTTTCTTCGGGTCCCTCGAACGGCTTGGCCGGGGCGTCCAGCGCCCGTTCGCCGATGCCGTCCTCATGACAGCAGATGAAGCCGTAATCGCACCACTGGCAGGGGCTTCGGCCCGTGACGAGCGGTTCGGCGGCGATCCGCCCGCTGTAAAGCTGTTCGCCCATCTGGGTCACGAGGTCGTCCAGATGGAGCTGGATGCGGTCCAATTTGGCCTGATCGGCCCGCTTGTCTTTCTGGTATGGGCTGGGCGCGCCGCGCAGATACGAGAACGGCAGATACCGCCCCGTTTCGTCGGCGTCCATGGCGCGGAACAGCTTCTGCTCATCCCGCACCAAGCCGTCCAGCTTGTATTCCACGCTGCGGGCCGCGTTGGCGCGAGTGGTGCTCTCGGGGGCCGGGTCGGCCAGCAGATACAGCACGCCCGCCGGTTCGGCCCCGGTAAAGCGTCCGCCGGGGTCGCGGGTCAGGCTGAACAGATACAGCAGCATCTGGCAGTCCAGCCCGCAGTAGACCTCTTTCAGGTCCAGCTTTTTCGTGCCGGTCTTGTAATCCACCACCCGGACCCAGCGGGTCCCGTCCTCTTCGATCCACTCATCGGCGCGGTCCACCGTGCCGACCAGCTGGACGGTGCGTCCATCCGACAGATGATACACCTGCGGGCGGACGGCATCTTCGCTGTTCCCAATTTTCAGCTCACAGGCCACCGGCTTGAAACTGGACTGCCGCTGTTCGTCCCGCAGATAGCACAGCAGACTGGTCATGCTCTTTTTCAGGCGGGAGAGCAGATAGGCAAAGCGGGCGGTGTCCTCGGGCAGATAGCGCTTGGCGTACTCGTCCACGAGAAGGCCGGCCAGCTGGGCCATGGCTTCGTCGTCCAGCTCCATGAAGGGGGCCAGCATCCCGGCGCAGGGATTGTCCGGCGCGGGGTCGGGGTCCAGCGCCATTTGCAGGACCCAGTGCATCAGACTGCCGCTCTGGTCCGCCGAAAGCTCGGCCCGCTTCCGGGGGCGCAGACCCAGAACGTATTGCAGAAAATACCCATAGCGGCAGGTGTAGTATTTTTCCAGCTGACTGGGCGAGATGCGGAGCCGCCGCCCCAAAAGCGCTTCCAGCGCGGTCAGGTCGTGGACCTGACGGGGAGCCGCTTCGGCCATCCGGTGCAGAAGTTTTAACCCTTCCGGCTCGGCCTGTTCCGGGGTGCGGAGGGCATCGGTCAGGCTGGCGCGTTCGGTGTCGGTCAGCGGCCAGCCGCCGCCCAGACAGTCCAGCCCGTCCGCCGGAGTGGCGGCAAGGTCCGGCAGTTCCAGTTCCGGCGGGGCCGGGTCCAGCGCGTCCACGATGGGTTCCAGCGCCGCACAGAGGGTCAGGCCCTGCCCCTTGGGCCAGCTCAGCCACAGCCCCTTGGCGGGGGCGGTCAGGGCTTTGTAAAAGCAGACCTGCTCGCGGACCACGCGGTTCTCGAAGCAGTCCGGCAGTTCGATTTCCTGCGCTATCAAGGCGTCGCGGTCGGCGTGGGTCAGCAAGCCCACCTCGCCGGGGGCCGTGGGGAACTCGCCCTCAGCAAGGCCCAGCACGAACACATGATCGGGGTCGTCCAGACGCATCTTGCCCGCGCTGGCCAGCACCACGGCGTCCAGCGTCTGGGGGATGTGCCCGAGGTCCGACGAGCGGAGCAGAAGGCCGAACAGGTCCTCATATTCCGCTGCCGTGACGGTCTGTTCGCCCAGCAGACGAGCCATCTCGTTGAGCAGCTCCATGACCACGTTCCACTCGCGGGCGGCTTCCTCCGCCGCCGGGATGCCCCGGGACGTCCGAAGCGCTTCCACCTGCGCGGCCTGTTGTTCCTCCGCGCCCAGCTCCTTCAGGCAGAAATAGATGGCGCGGCTGATGGCCTCGGCGTTGGCGTTCCGCACCTTTGCGCGGAAGGCATCCACGGCCCCCACCAGCAGAGCGCGGGCCGTCTCGGCATTTTCAAGATTTTCGGCGTCCTCAGCGGTCAGTTCGATGTCGCCGAAGCCCTTGGGGTTGTTCTCGAATTTCGCCCGCCACGCCGCCGCGCTGGGCGACCAGGTATAGGCGTAATTCTCAAGGGCGCAGACCTGCGCTTCCGTCAGCTGGCACAGGCCGGTCTTGGCCAAGGTCGTCAGGTTCTCGGTCAGGTCTGCACCGCGGGCCAGCGCCAGCAGCGCACGCACCGCCGTGGCGGGGGCGCTGAACTCCGGGGTGGTGGGTTCGTCGCAGTAAAGGGGGATGTCGGCCATCCGGAACTCATATCGAATGGCCGCGCGGTACTTGGCGATGTCGCGGCAGACGACCGCGATCTTCCCGCACCGGACGCCCTGCCGCATCAGGCGGCGGATGGACCCCGCCACGGCGCGGGCTTCCTCTTCGCGGCTGGGCGCGGCAAACAGCCGCACCTCCTGCGCGGGGGCGTCCAGCGGGGCGCAGCTGCCGGTCTCCAGAAGCTCGGTCACTGCGGCAAGGCCGGGAGCGTCCCGATGCCGCAGATCGCGGCGGAGCAGCTGCGGCGCGGCCACTTCGGCCCCGCTTTTCCGGGCCAGCTGGCGCAGCTGAGCCGCCACCTGCTTGGCCCCCGAAAACAAGCCAACATCGCCGGGGATGAGGGGCGCACCGTCATCGCACAGGGCCACCGTCACGCGGGGCAGCGCCGCCAGCATCGCCCCCAGCAGCCGCTTTTTGGGCGCATTGAAGGTGTCGAACTCGTCGATGAACACTTCCCGGTCTCGCAGAAATTCGGGCACTTCGCCCCGGGCAAGGGCTTCTTCCAGCCGTGCACCCGCCAGTTCCAGCCGGTCCGAAGGGTCCATCCCGCTGCGGGAGAGCAGCGTCTCGTATCCCTGAAAGATGAGCGCCAGCTCGCTGAGCTTTCCGCTCTCGGGGCCGCACCCCTGCGCCAGCTGATAAAGCTGCCGGCCCGAAAGCCCTGCGCTCTTCAGCTCGTCGATGGTCTCCGCCGCCATCTGACAGAAGGCCGCGCTGCGGCGGTGGCGGTAGTAATAATGCACGTTGTCCTGCAGCTCTTCCAGTGCGCGGCGGACCAGCACGGCCCGTCCCGCGTCCGAAAGGGTCTGCACCGCCGTGCCGCCCTCCACCGACAAAATTTTCTCGGCAAGGCTCGTGAACGAAAAGCTCTCCACCATGCCGGACAAGGCATCGCCCAGTTCGCGGTAGATACGGCCCTCGGTGGACGAGGTGAACTGCTCCGGCACGAGCAGGATGCTCTTCTGCCCCGCCTCGGCACGGGTGCGGATGCGGTGGTACAGCAGCGTGGTCTTGCCGCTGCCGGAACCGCCTAAAACGAGTTGTAACATAAAGAACCTCTCCGTCGTCTGCGGAGACAGGCCGGGCAGAGTTCCCCTTCTGCCGGACGCCGATGCGCTCCGCATTGTTTGTCAGGTTTTATTGTACCACAAAATTGCAAGAACATCTATTCTGTGATACACTGGGGAAAACCACGAAGCAGAAAGGACCCCTGTATGAAAATTTTAGCCGTTGACTACGGGGCCAGCCGCACCGGTCTGGCCACCTGTGACCCCTCTGAGTTCCTCACCACCGCCATCACGCCCCAGATCACCCTGAAAGCCCGCCCGAAGGTCGCGGCCCGGGTGTGCGAGATCGCCGCCGAGATCAAGGCGGAACTCATCGTGGTGGGGCTGCCGCTCAACATGGATGGGACCGAGGGCGAGCGCGCCGAAAAGAGCCGCAAGCTGGCCAAGACGCTGCAAATTTGGAGCGGGCTGCCCGTCCGGATGTGGGACGAGCGCCAGTCCACCTGCGAAGCGTCCGACATCCTGAACGAGAGCGGGACCTTCGGCGCCCACCGGAAAGCCATCTTGGATTCGGTCAGCGCGACCGTCATCCTCGAGGATTACCTCGCGTGGCGCCGGGAGCACCCCGGGGAGATCTAAGCCTGAACGCAAAAAGGGGCTGCTGCACTGGTTTCTATCCTTGTGCAACAGCCCTTTTTCGCGTTTATTGATACGTCTCGATGCTGACGCTGTTGATGGTGATGGTCTCGGTGGGGCGCTGGTTCTCGTCCACGCCGGTCTGGGCGATGGCATCCACGACCTCCATCCCCTCGTACACCTGCCCGAACACGGTGTCGGTGTAGTCGAGGTAGGGCGCGCCGCCCGCCGTCTGGTAGGCGCTGACGACCTCGGCACGGTAGCCGTTGGCGTTCATCTGGTCCACCAGCTCCTGCGTCACGGAAGCGTCTCCGGGCAGCGTCTCCATCACATAGAACACGCTGGCGCACTGGCCGGAGCTGTCGGTGGCGGCGCAGAGCGCACCGGAATAGTGGTGCAGTTTGTCGGTCGCCTCGATGGGAAAGCGGCTGCCGTTCCAGAGCGTAGTGGCGTTTCCGTCTGCGCCCTGTCCGGCTTCCACAAGAAATTCATTCTCCACCCGGGTGATGGTCAGGCCATTGTAATAGCCCGCCTGTGCCAGCCCAAGGAAGTTCTCGCACGCCTGCGGGGCTTCGCCGGGGAAGAGCACGGCCTTGAACACCCCCGCCGAGGTGTCGAACACGGCGATGGTGTCCCCCGCCGCCGGGTGGGTGTATTGCAGCTCCGCCGACTCCACGGCGGGGCGGGTGATGGTCTTGGGCTTTGCGCTGCCGCCCAGCTTTCCGGCCAGCGAACAGCCGGTCAGGGCCAGACAGCCGGCCAGCACCAGCGCCAACAGCTTTTTGGAAAAACGATTCATAAACGGGACCTCCCGGTGCATATCATTGTAACAGTTTCCCGCACAAAGCGGTACACAGAGTTCAGTATAGCATATTTCGGCCCCGGAATCGAGAGGGAAATGCGTGAAAATTTGTCAGTACATTTCTGTGCGAAAAACATCTTGACGAGCGGGCAAAAAAACGCTACACTATAAGCACAGCAGGGGACGCGGGAACGGACAGTCCCCCCGCAGAGCATGAGTTTTACTTTACGTTGATATAGGAGAACGTGTCTTATGGCAGAAGAGATCAAGAACCCGAACGCCGAAGAGGAGTATCAGCCCGATCTGATGACCCTTGAGGATGAGGACGGCAACGAGGTGACCTTTGAGGTCATCGATGCGCTGGACCATAAGGGCGTGCATTATCTGGCCGTCGTGGAATACGCCGAGGACGAAGAGGACGTCAATGAGGATGCCCAGCTGGTCATCCTGAGCGTTGGCGAGGACAGCGAGGGCGAATATCTGGATGTTGTGGAGGATGACGAGACTCTGCTGGAAGTCAGCAAGCTGTTCGAGAAGCGGCTGAGCGACCAGTTCGAGATCGAGTGACCCGCTCGCACCAGACTTTTGGGCAAAAACTTCCTGCCCGACTCGATTTGTTGCGGTTTATATGATCCTACTAATCATTCAACGGGAGTCCGGCGTTCGCCGGTGGATTGCAGACCTCCCCGCTGTGGGCTCGACCCCAGAGGCTCGATGAGGAAGCGCGAATCCGGAGACAGGACACCCACCTGTCCGTAAGGGTAGGTTTGATTGCCGCAGACGACCGGGCGGGATCTTTTTATAGTACAGCATCCACCGCTGTCCTCTGGCAAGAGGAACAGTGTGTGGATTTTTTTATAACTTCGGATGTTGTCACGTTTTGGAAAGGATGTGCATTGCGGCATGAAGTCTGAGCATCTGGTGGGGACCAGCATTCCCCGCTTTACCTACGATACCCCCACAGTGCCGGAAAACGATTTTTACACCCTGTGCGAGGGCGACCGGCCGTTGTGCATGATCTTTCTGCCCGGGTTCGACCACCCGGTCAGCCGCGAGTACATCACCCGCTATCTGAAAACGCTGCCGTCCCTGAAGGGCGTGCGGCTGGCGTGCGTCGTGCGCTCGTCGGCACAGGCCGTTGCCACCGCCACCCGCGGGTCGGAGTTCCCCTTCCCGGTCATCTGCGACGCTCCCGGCGTGCTGTACGGCTATCTGGGCGTGGAGCAGACGCGCGGTCTGCTGAGCTGGAGCTTTGCGGCCCAGAAGATCTACAAGGCCGCCAAGGATTCGGGTTACCACTACGACAAATCGGCCCCGCAGATCCTGCCTTTGACGCTGGTGGTGGGCCACATGGGAAAGATTTTGTTCACCCATTCGGGCCGCAGCCAGACCGACCTGCCTGAGGACTGCAGCGCCATCCACGAGATCGTCAAGGCTGTGGAAGCGGCTACCATTCAGGCCCGCGCCGACGCCAACCCCCACTGTTCGGATGAGACGCTCACCCTGCCCGATCTGATGGGCTGGGACGACTAAAATGCATAACCCCTTTTCCAATGGGTCAAACTACCCAAAAGAAAGGGGGTCTTTTTGTGCAGACCTTTTATAAAGTATGCCTGATCCTGATGATCGTGGGCGGCATCAACTGGGGACTGGTCGGCCTGTTCCAGTTTGATTTCGTCGGCTGGCTGCTGGGCGGCAGCAGTTCCATCTGGTCCCGCATCGTGTTCACGCTGGTGGGCATCGCCGCTCTCTGCGGCATCCCCGGGCTGTTCACCGACGACGAATCCTAACAAAAAGCTCCGGCGCTGTGGAAAATCCAGCGCCGGAGTTTTTTAACCGCTCAGTCTCGCCTTCTCCCCTGATAGAGGAGCCTTTGGCCAAACGATGACGGCGGGGTTTTACAGCATCCACTTGGGAGCCACGACCCGTGCGCCGCCCTTGTCGGGCTGAGCTACATAGACCTGCGGCCAGCGGGCCTTGACGACATCCGCTGCTTTGCGGGCCGAGGCTTCGTCGGCGAACACGCCGAACACGGCCGCGCCGCTGCCGGTCATCAGGGCGGTCACCGCGCCCTGCTCCCGCAGAGCGGCCTTGATGGCTTCGTTGTCCTTGGCGCCGCTGCACTCTTCCAGCGCATTGCCCGCCGCCGTGCAGACGCCCGCAAGGTCCTCGGCACGGATGGCCTGTTCCTGCGCTTCGCAGTCGGGATGGCGGCTGCTGCCAATTTTATCGTAGGCCGCAAAGGCTTCCGGCGTGGACACGCCGTAGTCCGGCATGACCACCGTGAACCAGCACTCCGGGCAGGGCGGCAGGGCTTTCATCACGTCGCCCACGCCCTGCACCCGGCAAGTGCCGCCCATCAATGCGAAGGGCACGTCCGCGCCGATTTTTGCGCCCAGCGCACACAGCTCGCTCATGGACAGGCGCGCGCCGTACAGGGCGTTCAGGCCCACGAGGACGGCGGCTGCATCGGCGCTGCCGCCCGCCATTCCGGCCCGCACCGGCACATTCTTATAGATGGTGATATCCACGCCCGCCAGCAGTCCGGTATAGCGGAAGAATGCGATGGCCGCTTTGATGGCGGTGTTGCTGTCGTTTGCTGCCACCGGGCTTCCGGGCAGAGACAGGTTCAGGCCGTTGCTGCGGGTCAGGACCACTTTTTCATACAGGGTGATGGCCTGCATGGTCATATCCAGATTATGATAGCCGTTGGGCAGAAGGCCCACCACGTCCAGCGCCAGATTCAGCTTGGCGGGGGCCAGAACGGTCACACGATTCAACTTTGCCATAAGTCAACGCTCCTCACTGGTTGCCGCATTCGATGCCGTTGTCCTGCAGAAAGGCACGGATGCGCTTCATCGCTTCGGTCAGGTGCTCCACCGAGTAGGCATAGGACACGCGGCAGTATCCCTCGCCCGATGCGCCAAAGGCATCGCCGGGGACCAGCGCGACATGTTTTTGTTCCAGCAGCTTGGTGCAGAATTCCTGACTGCTCATCCCCGTGGACTTGATGCAGGGGAAGGCGTAGAACGCACCGCGCGGCTCAAAGCAGGTCAGGCCCATCGAATTGAACCCGCGCACCACCAAGCGGCGGCGCATGTTGTATTCGTCCCGCATCCGGTCGATCTCGCCGTCGCACTCCCGCAGAGCGGTGATGGCGGCATACTGGCTGGTGGTGGGGGCGCTCATGATGGCGCTCTGGTGAATCTTGGTCATGATCTTAATGATCGGGGCCGGTCCGCACGCATAGCCCAGACGCCAGCCGGTCATGGCATAGCTCTTGGAGAAGCCGTTGACCACGATGGTCCGCTCGGCCATTCCGGGCAGGGTCGCGATGGAGACATGGGGCCGCAGACCGTAGTTCAGCTCGGCGTAAATTTCATCCGACAGCACCATGACGTTGGTCTCCCGCAGGACCTCGGCAATGGCTTCGAGGTCCTCTTTTTCCATCACCGCGCCGGTGGGGTTGTTGGGGAACGGCATGATGAGCAGCTTGGTCTTGGGGGTGATGGCCGCTTTCAGGGCTTCCGGGCGGAGACGGAACTCGTCCTCCTGACGGCAGGACACATGCACCGGCACGCCGCCGGACAGGGTGGTGATGGGCTCATAGCAGACGAAGCACGGCTCCGGGATGATGACTTCATCCCCCGGCTGCACGAGGGTGCGGATGCACATATCGATGGCTTCGCTGCCGCCCACGGTGACCAGCACCTGCGTCAGCGGATCGTACCGCAGACCCATGCGGCGGTCCAGATAGCGGGTGATCTCGGCGCGCAGTTCTTTCAGGCCGGCATTGGCGGTGTAGCGGGTGCGGCCATGCTCAAGGCTCTCGATGCCGGCTTCGCGCACGGCCCACGGGGTCTTGAAATCCGGCTCGCCGACGCCAAGGCTGATGCACTCGGGCATGTCGGCGGCAAGGTCGAAGAATTTTCGGATGCCGGACGGCCGCATGGCTTTTGCGGCCGGGGCGATCAGTGTTTCATAATCCATCACAGCACGGTGCACTCTCTTTCATCGATTTCGTCGTCCTGATAGAACCGGCCCTCTTTCTTATAGGTGCGCAGGACAAAATGGGTCGCCGTGGACAGCACATCGTCCAGCGGAGACAGGCGCTTGGCCACGAACAGGGCGATCTCCTGGAAGGTCTGGCCCTTGATGACCAGCTGCAGGTCGTAGCCGCCGCTCATCAGCAGTACGCTCTCCACCTCGTCGAAGGCGGCGATGGTGGCCGCGATCTCATCGAAGCCGCGGCTCTTTTTGGGGCTGACGTTCAGCTCGATCACGGCTTCGACCCGGTTGACCCCGGCCTTTTCCCAGTCCACAAGGGTCTTGTAGCCCTTGATGATGCCCTGTGCGCGGGCGAGGTCGATCATCGCCGCCACCTCGGCCGGAGATTTATTCAGCATCGTGGCAATGTCCTCGATCGGCAGCCGCGCGTTGTCTTCCAGAAGTTTCAAAAGCTGTTCCATCGTCGTTACTCCTTTAGTTTCTTGATCTGTAAGTTTCAGTATAGCACAAGAACGCCGTCTTTGCATCTTGTTTTTTGCATAGAATGTCTTTTTCGCTCCGAGACTGCTCTTTTTTCCAAAAAGTGTGTTCAAAAATCGGTAAATCTGCTATACTGGGGATGTGAACCTACCCTCTCAGCCGCCTTCGGCGTCAGCTCCCCCAAAGGGGGAGCCACTGGCGGGCCGGTCTTGGCCCTGCTGGCTGCTCAGGTCCGTCTTTCCAGAAGGCGGCGGGCCTTGCGGCAAAGGGCAAGCAGCTGCTGCCAATGAGGACAGGGCCCAGCTGCGCAGGAGCCGAAGGCGACAACGCGCAGACCTGACCGACGTGCCAAAGGCTCCCCCTCTGGGGGAGCTGTCTGCAACGCAGACTGAGAGGGTATTACATTATTATTGGGGGTAAGGAATATGAAAGCATTCATTACGGTCATCGGCCACGATACGGTCGGCGTCGTCGCAAAGGTCGCCGCTCTGTGCAGCGAACTGAACATCAACATCGAAGATGTCACCCAGAGCATCCTGCAGGGCATGTTCGCCATGATCATGCTGGTGGACATCACCAACTGCAGCGTCAGCCACGAAGAGCTTCACAAGCGCGCGGACGCTCTTGCCAAGGAGATGGGGATGCAGATCAACGTGACCCGTCAGGAAGTTTTTGACGCGATGCACACCATCTAAACCCTCTCAGTCTCGCTCCGCTCGCCAGCTCCCCCGGAGGGGGAGCCACTGGCGGGCCGGTTTTGAACGCGCAAATCGCCTTCGGCTCTCAGACAGCTGGGCCTTGCGTGTTTGGCAGCGACAGAGGGATCTAACAGAGAAGGGACTTTTTTTACTATGAGTATGATGAACACCGGTGACATCCTCGAGACCATCGAGATGTTCACGCAGGACAATCTGGACGTCCGGACCGTGACCATGGGCATCAGTCTGCTGGACTGCATCGATCCGGACCCGAAAAAGGCCTGTGAAAAGGTCTACAACAAGATCACCACCAAAGCGGCGAACCTCGTGCCCGCCGTGGAGCACATCAGCGCCGAGTACGGCATCCCCATCATCAACAAGCGCATCAGCGTGACGCCCATCGCCATGCTGCTGGGCGCGTGCCCGGACGCGGACCCCGTCGATTTTGCCAAGGCGCTGGACGCTGCGGGCAAAAAGGTGGGCGTCAACTTTGTGGGCGGCTATACCGCACTGGTGCACAAGGGCTTTTCGGCGATCTTGTGCAGAGAGGCTTTCTGA
>URVW01000063.1 GCA_900551435.1 uncultured Faecalibacterium sp. | reverse complement strand
GTCTGCCATGTGGATGCCTCCAAGGGCATCGTGGCATGGGGCAAGGACAACGCCGCCGCCAGCGGTCTGGCCGACCGGCCCATCCGCTGGCTCGTGGACGACTGTGCCAAGTTCGTCGCCCGCGAAAAGCGGCGCGGCAACACCTACGACGGCATCATCATGGACCCGCCGAGCTATGGCCGCGGCCCCGGCGGTGAGATCTGGAAGCTGGAGGACTGCATTTATGACCTCATCAGCCAGTGCGAAGAGGTCCTGAGCGATACACCGCTCTTTTTCGCGGTCAACAGCTACACCACCGGCCTGTCGCCCGCCGTCATGGAGTATATGCTCAAGACGACGCTGGTCCCCCGCTTTGGCGGCAAGACCAGCTGCGACGAGATCGGTCTGCCCGTCTCGGCCACCGGCGGCGTCGTGCCCTGCGGCGCGACCGCGATCTGGGAAGAATGACCCTCTCAGGCGCTTGCGCGCCAGCTCTCCCAAAGGGAGAGCCATTGGCAGGTCGGACAACACCTGCGAAACGGAAAACAGCCGGGCCTTGCTGTGAGAGGAAACAGGCAGGGAACGGAAGTTATAGAGTATTTTCAGGGAAAGGGGTACAGCCCTTTGAGAGGGCGCACCACCGGAAAGAGAAAAGCAAATGGAAGAAACGATCCTGACAGCGAAAGACTTGAAATTTCGCTATGACCCGGACCAGCCGACTTACGCATTGAACGGCGTGTCGATGGGGGTCAAGCGCGGTGAGTTCGTGGCCGTTCTGGGCGCGAACGGCTGCGGAAAATCAACGCTGGCAAAACATTTCAATGCCATCCTGCTGCCCGAGAGCGGCACGGTCCTCGTGGAAGGGATGGACACCAAGGACGAGGAGAAAATTTACGACATCCGCCAGACGGTGGGCATGGTGTTCCAAAGCCCGGACAACCAGATCGTCGCCACCGTGGTGGAGGAAGATGTGGCCTTCGCGCTGGAAAATCTCGGCGTTCCGCCCGAGGAGATGCGCCGCCGTGTGGATGACGCCATGAAGATGGCCGGCATCTACGAATACCGCGAGCGTGCCCCGCACAACCTGTCCGGCGGCCAGAAGCAGCGCGTCGCCATCGCGGGCGTCGTGGCCATGCGGCCCGACTGCCTGATCTTGGATGAAGCCACCGCCATGCTCGACCCCCGCGGCCGCGAGCAGGTGATGCAGACCATCCACCACCTCAACAAGAACATGGGCATCACGGTGGTCGCCATCACCCACTATATGGAAGAAGCCGCACAGGCCGACCGTGTTCTGGTCATGAGCAAGGGCAATGTGGTGCTGGAAGGGACCCCCAAAGAGGTGTTCAGCCAGACCGAAAAGGTCCGCGCTCTGCGGCTGGACGTTCCGCAGGCCGCAGAACTGCGGGATGAACTGGTCAAGGCGGGCATCCCGATGCCGGAAGGCATCATCGACACCGGCGAATGCGCACAGGCTCTCTATGAGCTTTTGCAGTAAGGAGGGCGGACAAGATGGGAAGCATCATCAAAGTAGAACACCTGAGCTATGTCTATAACCCGGGGATGCCGAATGCCGTCACCGCGCTGGACGATGTGAGCTTCGAGGTGGAAGAGGGCGATTTCGTGGGAATCATCGGAGCCACCGGCTCCGGCAAGAGCACCCTCATCACCCACATGAACGGCCTGAACAAACCCACGAGCGGAAAAATCATCATCGATGGCCGCGACCTGTGGGCAGAGCCGGAAAAAATTCGTGATTTCCGTTTCCTGACGGGACTGGTGTTCCAGTATCCGGAATATCAGCTCTTCGAGGAGACTTGCTATAAAGATATCGCGTTCGGCCCGAAGAATATGGGGCTGGACGATGCCGAGATCGACCGCCGCGTTCACGAAGCGGCCGCGTTCGTCGGTTTGGACGAAGCGCTGCTCGAGCGCAGTCCGTTTGAGCTGTCCGGCGGTCAGAAGCGCCGTGTGGCCGTGGCGGGCGTGATGGCGATGAAGCCCCGCATTCTGGTGCTGGACGAGCCGGCGGCCGGTCTGGACCCCGAAGGCCGCGACGAGATCCTGAGCGAGGTCAAGGAGTACCACAAAAAGACCGGGACCACCGTTCTGCTCGTCTCCCACAGCATGGAGGACATCGCCAAGTATGCCAACCGCGTGCTGGTCATGTCCAAGAAAAAGATTGCCATGTACGACACCGTGGAAAAGGTGTTTGCCCGTGCGCCGGAACTGCTGGAGCTGGGCCTGTCGGTCCCGCAGGTGACGAAAATCTTCCTCAAGCTGCGGGAAATGGGTGTGGACGTCCCGGCGGACGTGTACACGGTCCCCTATGCCGTCAAGATGATCTTGGAAGCCAAAAAGCGCCGGGATGCGGGCGAACAGCTCGTGCTCCCGCGTGACGATCGCGAGAAAGGGGGCGTGTCCGAATGCTGAGAGATATCACCATCGGTCAGCACTTCCCGGGCAACAGCTTGGTGCACACCTTTGACCCCCGGCTCAAGCTGGTGCTGACCATCGTTTACATCATCCTGCTGTTCGCAGCGTCCAATCCGCTGGGCCTG
Organism: uncultured Faecalibacterium sp.; assembly: GCA_900551435.1. Classification (GTDB taxonomy): domain Bacteria; phylum Bacillota; class Clostridia; order Oscillospirales; family Ruminococcaceae; genus Faecalibacterium. Next base: position 11,994 of record URVW01000063.1, on the reverse strand, counting down.
ACCCTGTCCATTTTGTTCCTCGTGGTCATGTATGCAGTGGCAAAAATTCCCTTCAAGATGATCCTGAAGAGCCTGAAGCCCATCCTGCCTATCATCCTGTTCACAGCGGTGCTGAACCTCTTCTTCGTTTCGGGCGAGGGCGACCCGCTGGTGCATTTCTGGGTCCTGAACATCTACGCCGAGGGCGTCCGCTATGCGGTGCTGATGGCGGTCCGTGTCATGGCGCTGATCGCAGGGACGAGCCTTTTGACCTACACCACCAGCCCCATCGTGCTGACGGATGCCATTGAGCAGCTGCTCAAGCCGTTGGGCAAGCTGCACTTCCCGGTGCACGAGCTGGCCATGATGATGAGCATTGCCCTGCGCTTCATCCCGACCCTCATCGAGGAGACGGACAAAATTATGAATGCGCAGAAAGCCCGCGGTGCGATGCTGGACAGCGGCACGATGACCGAGCGGGTCAAGGCGCTGGTCCCGGTGCTGATTCCGCTGTTTATCTCGGCGTTCCGCCGTGCCGACGAGCTGGCCATGGCTATGGAGTGCCGCTGCTACCGCGGCGGCGATGGCCGCACCCGTCTCAAGGTCCTGCGCTGCACCAAACAGGATTATATCGATCTGGCCGTCTGCATCGTCTGCTTTGTGCTGATCTTGTCGTCGCGGCTGGTGTTCCCGAATTTCTAAGGAGTAACCTCTCCGTCAATGCTTTGCATTGCCACCTCTCCTGATAGGAGAGGCCTTGGCAGTCGGATACAGCTTTTTGGATACGCCAGAGGCTCTCCTGTTAGGAGAGCTGGCGAGCCGAAGGTGAGACTGAGAGGTTGATTGTTTTATGAACTATCTACTTACCCTAGCCTACGATGGCACGAATTACTGCGGGTTTCAGGTCCAGCCCAACGGGCGGAGCGTCGCCCAGACCTTTCAGGATGGGCTGGAAGCCGTGCTGGGCAGCCGCCCGGACATCAAGGGGTGCAGCCGCACCGATGCGGGCGTCCACGCGCTGGGCTTTGCACTGAATTTTCACGCAGACACGCACATCCCGCCGGAGAAGCTTCCGCTGGCCCTGAACCAGCACCTTCCGCCGGATATCCGGGTGCTGTCGGCAGAGGTGGTCCCGGACGATTTCCACGCCCGGTATGCCGCCCACACCAAAACGTATCTGTACCGCATCCACAACAGCCCCATCGACTCGCCGTTCGATGCAAAGTACTACACGCGGGTCCCCCGCCGTCTGGACGAACAAAAGATGCAGGAGGCGGCAAAACAGTTCGTCGGCACGCACGATTTTCTGGCGCTCTGCGCGGCGGGAAGCTCTGCGGCGGCCCACGGCGACACCGTGCGGACCATCACCGACTGCACCGTGGTCCGGAAGGGCGACGAAGTGGAGATCACGGTGACGGCGGACGGCTACCTGTACAATATGGTGCGCATTCTGGCTGGGACCCTCTGCGAAGCGGGGGCGGGGCGGCTGGACTCGGGAGAAATTCCGGCCATCCTTGCCAGCCGCGACCGCAGCAAGGCGGGGCCGACCCTGCCCGCACAGGGACTGTTCCTGAAATGCGTAAATTATCACTGAGAGGGCGAATCGAATGCGAAAAATCACACGCGGCCGTTCGGAAAGCAGCGAGCCGCTTTCGGAAGGACGGGTCGAATATCTGGAACAGGCCCGCCAGCGGGTGCGGAACAAGCGCATCCGCCGGACCGTGGCGCTTCTGGTGCTGCTGACGGCCATCGTGCTGTTCACCACGGGACTGGTCGGCAGTTCGGTGGCAGCGGCCAAGGACTTTATCGATACGGCCCGTATCGCGCTGCTGCCCGGGTCAGGCTGGCCCCAGCAGACCGGCCTTTTCAAGCTGACAGAGGTGGAATCGCTGACCGGCAGTTTCGTGGAGCTGGGCGATGAGGGCTGTGTGGTCTACTCCCGCAGCGGCAAAAAGCTGAACTCCATCCAGAGCGGCTATGCCCGCCCTGCGCTGGCGGTGGGCCGGAACCGCTTTGTGCTCTACAACCGCTCCGGCACGGAACTGCGGGTGGAGAGCCGCACCCAGAATCTTTATACCAAGCAGCTGGAAAACAGCATTTTCCTCTGTGCGCTGGCAGACAACGGCAATCTGGCCGTTGTGACTGAGGATCAGAGCGCTATGGCGAAACTGCTGATCTACAACGCCAATATGGAGCAGGTCCTGAGCTGGAGCATGAGTTCCAACGATGGCACGCCTCTGCGGATGGCGTTTTCGCCCGACAGCCGCAAGCTGGTGGCAGCGGCCGTCACGGCCAGCGGCGGGCAGATGATGACCAACCTGTATCTGGTCAACCTCGCGCAGGGCGACCCGGTCAGTATCGCCAACCAGAGCGGCGTCCCCCAGTGGCTGGGCTGGACGTCGGCTTCGACCATTCTGGCAGTCTACGATTCCCGCGCCGTGCTCTACAATGCGGGCGGCGGCGAACGGGCCATCTATGACTTCGCGGGTACGACCCTGAAGGACATCTCGGTGGATGCAGGGGGCAATGCGGCTCTGCTGCTGGCATCGGGACAGGTGAATCAGGCTGTCCTGCTGGACAAGGAGCTGAACGTTCAGTTCAGCGCGGCAGTCCCGTCGGCAAATTCCATCGTTCGTGCGGGAAATCTGTTCTATCTGCTGACGGACAATGCGGTGGAGTGCTTCCAGACGTCCGGCGAGCAGCAGTGGGTGCAGAGCTTCGCGGCCAAGCCGCAGGCGCTGCTGGCCGATACCAAGGAGCTGCTGGTGTTCAGCGGGAATACCGTGCAGGTGCTGACCCCGCCGACGGAATGATCTTTCAGTCCGTGCGCTCCATTGCCAGCTGGATGGATCGTCAGGAAAACGGTGGAAAACCTTGCGGTGAAGGGAGAATGCTTCTTCAAATTAGCACTCTGCGGCAGAAAGTAACAGGGATAACAACGTATGTTCAAGAATCCGTCATTTATTTTTGATATCATATGCACGGTAGTCTGGCTGCTGCTGGCGTTCCGCTATGCCAGAAAGGGCTTTCTGGCGGGCGTGGTGCAGCTGACCGGCAATCTGGTCAGCCTGTTCGGCGCACGGCAGTTTTCCGGCTGGGCGGCGGGTCAGGTGTTCGAGCGGTTCTTCGCGAACAGCTTCCGGGACCAGATCGCGGCCAGCATCTCGGCGGGCGGGGCGGTCAGCCTTTCCGGCATCGCCGAAAAGTATGCGGGCTTCCTGCCCGCAAGCTTCCGGGCGTCCATCGTCGAAGCCTGTGAGCGATCCATCTCGGCGGTGCTCAACGACAACGCCGTTCTGCTGGCGGACGCCATCGTGCAGAAGGTGCTGGCCCCGCTGCTGACACCGGTGATCTCGCTGGTGCTCTTCTTTGTGGTGTTCGCGCTGCTGCGCATGGGCATCAGCTTGCTGGTCACCGTGCTGGGACTGGTGAATAAACTGCCTGTCATCGGAAATATCAATCATTGGCTGGGCTGGTCTGTGGGAGCGCTGGCCAGCATCGTGGACATCTATCTGGTGCTCTGCGTGGTTTGGGCGCTCATCGTCATCACCGGCGGCAATCTCACCGTGCTCAACGACACGGTGATGAGCGGCAGCCTTTACTATAAAGCATTCAATTTGTTCAACCCGTTCCTGTAACGGGGCGGAACTGAAGGAGGAACTATGGTCTGCATTCGATGCCAAAAGCGTCCGGCCATCATCTTCGTCCAGCGGATGGAGAACGGCCAGATGAAAAACGAAGGGTACTGTCTCCACTGTGCCCGCGAACTGCACATCAAGCCCGTTGAGGACCTGATGAAACAGTTCGGCATGTCGGACGAGGACATGGATAACATGGAGGACCGCATGGAGAACATGATGCAGGAGCTGGGCGACGGCTCCACGAATCCGTTCTCCATGATGATGAACATGGGCCAGCCGCAGGAGGACGAGGACGGCGACGAGGACCTGATGCCGGGTTCGAGCGCGACCTTCCCGCTGAGCATGAACGGCGGCGCGCAGGAGGCCCCCAAGAACGACAAAAAGGCCGGGAAGAACGGCAAAAAGCCGCCCCGCCGCAAATTTCTGGATACCTACTGCGAGAATCTGACCCGCAAGGCGCGGGAAGGCAAGCTGGATGACATCATTGGCCGCGACCGCGAAATTTACCGCACCATTCAGATTTTGAGCCGCCGCCAGAAGAACAACCCCTGCCTGATCGGCGAAGCCGGTGTCGGCAAGACCGCCATTGCGGAGGGCATCGCCGAGCGCATCGCCAAGGGTGAGGTCCCGGCGGGCCTGAAGGACAAGGAGATCTATCTGCTGGACCTGACCAGCCTTGTGGCGGGCACGCAGTTCCGCGGCCAGTTCGAACAGCGGGTCAAGGGCCTGTTGAGCGAAGTCAAGGCGGCGGGCAATGTCATCCTGTTCATCGATGAGATCCACACCATTACTTCGGCGGGCGAGAGCGAAGGCGCGATGAACGCTGGAAACATCCTGAAGCCCGCCCTGTCCCGCGGGGAGATTCAGGTCATCGGCGCAACGACCTTCAACGAGTACCGCAAGTATATCGAGAAAGATCAGGCGCTGGAACGCCGTTTCCAGCCTGTCCGCGTCGAGGAACCCAGCGTTTCCGATACGCTGGCTGTCATGAACGGCATCAAGCACTACTACGAGGAGCACCACCATGTGCAGGTCCCCGCTGATGTGCTGAGGGCCGCCGTGACCCTGAGTGAACGCTATATCACCGACCGCTACCTGCCCGATAAGGCCATCGACCTGCTGGACGAAGCCTGTGCGTGCTGCAATCTGGCCCATCCGGTCATCTCGGAGTACCTCGAGATGCAGAAGGAACTGGACGCCCTGAAGCAGGAAGAAGCCGACATGGAGAATGCCGGGGTCAATGAACCCATCGATTACGAGCGGGTGGCCGAGCGCAAGACCCGGATGGCCCAGCTGGAAAGCGAACTGCCGGCCAAACAGGCTGCTGCCAGCGAGATCAAGGTGACGATGGACGATGTGGCCAAGGTCATCGAGCTGTGGACCGGCATCCCGGCGGTCAAGATCCGCGAGACGGAATACGCCAAGCTGGCGAACCTCGAGAGCGAGCTGAAAAAGAAGATCATTGGGCAGGACGAAGCCGTGCATCTGGTGGCACAGGCCGTCAAGCGCAGCCGCGCCGACCTGTCGGGCCGCCGCCGTCCGGCCAGCTTCATCTTTGTCGGCCCCACCGGCGTCGGCAAGACCGAGCTGGTCAAGCAGCTGGCAAATCAGCTGTTCGACGGCCCGGACCCGCTCATCCGTCTCGATATGAGCGAGTATATGGAAAAATATGCGGTGTCCCGCATGATCGGTTCGCCTCCGGGCTATGTCGGCTATGAGGAGGCCGGTCAGCTGACCGAAAAGGTCCGCCGCCGCCCCTACAGCGTCGTGCTGTTCGACGAGATCGAAAAAGCACATCCGGACGTCATGAACATCCTGCTTCAGATTTTGGACGAAGGCAAGATCAACGACGCACAGGGCCGGACCGTGGACTTCTCCAATACGGTCATCTGCATGACCTCCAACGCGGGCAGCGGCGACCAGTCCACCGGCGGTCTGGGCTTCAACAAGAGCGAGAGCCAGCTCAGCGAGGACAAGACCCGCAAGGCGCTGGCCCAGTTTCTGCGGCCGGAGTTCCTTGGCCGTGTGGATGAGGTCATCACCTTCAAGCCGCTGGGTCAGGAGACGCTGGAGGGCATCGCCGCCCTCATGCTGGATGAGTACAAGCCCAGCATGGAAGCCAAGGGCATCGCTTACAGCTACACCCCGGCCGCGCTCCATGCGCTGGTGGTCAAGAGTCAGGGCGGCAAGTTCGGTGCGCGTGACCTGCGCCGCGTCATCCGCAAGGCTGTGGAGGACCCCGCCGCCGAGAAGATTATCGATGGGACCCTTGGTGCGGGCAGCAGCCTGACCGTGGATGCCGAAAACGATGAGATCATCCTGAAATAACTGCAAAATAAAAAATCATCTGCAATGCACCCTGCTGAGGCTGGACCTCAAGCGGTGCAATGCAGATGATTTTGTTTTTTAGAGGGGTCATTTCAAGACCCGTTCCAGCGTTTTGAACAGCGCATCAAGGTCGATGGGCTTGGCGAGATGCTCGTTCATGCCCACTTCAAGCGCCTTCTGGCAGTCCTCGTCAAAGGCGTTCGCGGTCATCGCGATGATGGGGATGTTCCGGCGGGCATCCGGGAGCTGGCGGATGGTCTGGGTAGCCTGATAGCCGTCCATGCGGGGCATCTGGATGTCCATCAGAATGGCGTCATAGTAGTCTGCCGGGTGGTTCTGAAGCGCCGCCACGCAGAGCAGACCGTCAGCGGCCCGTTCGACCTCCAGCCCGTTCTCTTGGAGCAGGGTCATGGCGATCTCGGCGTTCAGGTCGTTGTCCTCGGCCAGCAGGATGCGGCGGCCCTTGAGGTCGGCCGGGAGCTGCTCTTCCACCGGCTGCTGGTAGGCTCGGATTTGCTCTTCCAACGCCAGCGGAAGGGGCAGGGTCACGGTCATGGTGGTCCCGCAGCCGATCTTGCTCTGGACATCGATGGTCCCGTGCATCCGGTCCACCAGCGCCTTGACGATGGGCAGTCCCAGCCCGGTGCCGACGACTTTGCTCTCGGTGCTGGTGTGCTCGCGGGAAAATTCCTCGAAGATGTGCGGGAGATAGTCCTCGCTCATGCCGATGCCGTCATCCTGCACCCGGAAGGTGTAGCGGCCCATCCCAGCCTGTTCGCTGGGTGTTTCAGAGATGCTGACCGCGATGTGCCCGCCCTCCGGCGTGTACTTGATGGCGTTGCTGATGATGTTCAAAAGAATTTCACGGACCTTCGTTTTATCGCAGATGACGTAGGGGTGCACGAGGTCCGTATGGTAGGTGCAAGTCAGCTGCTTTTGCCGGACCGACGGCTCAAAGACATCGGACAGCGTGTTGGTGAGGAGCTGCAGATCGCCGACCTCTTCCTTGAGCACGGCCTTGCCGCTCTCGATGCGGGCTATTTCCAGCACATAGTTGATGAGCGAGAGCAGGAACGAGCTGGACGACTTGATCTTTTTGGTGTAGTCCAGCACCTTTTCGCGCTCGTCGATGTGCTTTTCGAGCAGGTCCGAAAAGCCGATGATGGCGTTCATCGGCGTCCGGATGTCGTGGCTCATGTTGAACAGGAAGCGGGTCTTGGCCTCGTTGGCCTCGCGGGCTTCCTGCGCCGACTTTTCAAGGGCGGCTTCGTGCAGGGCGTCCTGCTCTTCCCGGACGAGGAACTGCCAGCAGCCATAGGCCAGCAGACCGCTGATGACTACCGAAAGGAGCAGACCGAACAGCATCTGCTGCGGCGAGACCCAGCCTTTGGCCGGTACGATCTCAAAATACCAAGTGTCGTTCGGGACCGAACAGGTCACTTCCAGCGCATCGTTGGGCAGAAAGCCCTCGCTCTCGGCAATGACGACTTTTTCTTCGGTGTAGAGGTCTTTTTTCCAGATCTGGTAGCGGTAGCCCGCTTCTTCCAGCTTGTTCAGCTCGATCTCGTCCATGAACTGGTCCCAGCGCAGGACCAGAATGGAAAAGCCCCAGAAATCCCGGAGACCAGTGGCGTCTGTGGTGTAAATGGGGTCGAACAGCAGCGCGCCCGTGTCGCCCTGCGCCAGCTCGAACGGACCGGCGATGGTGTATTCGCCGCTCTCCTTGGCGAGGGTAGCTTCCTTTTTGCGGGCGGGATTTTCCAGCATGTCCAGCCCGATGGCGGCTTGGTTCTCGAGGATCGGATAGACCTGCGAAACGATGCCGTCCTTGGCCAGCTCGTGGGCCTTGATGATATCCTTGCCCTCCTGCATGTGGCCGGAAATGACCGCAAAAGGCCGCCCGCTGATGTCGTAGCCGGATTCGATGAGCTTCTTGATGAAGTTCGACTCGGACAGGTACTGGTTCAGCTGGGAGGAAACGCGCCCGACCGTGGATTCGGCGGTGTACACGGCGCGGAGCTGTTCATCCTTGGCCTGATTCTGATACAGCAGATGGGTGGCAAAGGTCAGCACCGCAAAGGCGGCGCAGAACACGACCACCGGAAGGATGCGGGTCTTGCGTGTGATCTTTTGAAGATTCATGGGGCGGTTTTATCAGGCTTCTGCGATGGCTTCGATCTCGCACAGAACGCCCTTGGGCAGGTCCTTGACCGCCACGCAGCTGCGGGCGGGCTTGGAGGTGAAGAACTTGGCGTAGACCTCGTTGAAGGCGGCAAAATCGGCGATCTCGGCGAGGAAGCAGGTGGTCTTGACCACCTTTTCAAAGCTGCTGCCGCCGGCCTCGAGGATGGCGCCGACGTTCTTGCAGCTCTGCTCAGCCTGTGCGGCGATGCCCTCGGGGATCGTGCCGTCGGCGGGGTTCACCGGGATCTGGCCGGAAGTATAAACGAAACCGTTGGTGATAAAGCCCTGCGAGTAGGGGCCGATGGCGCCGGGGGCTTTTTCCGTAGCGATAACTTTCATAAAAAGGACCTTCTTTCTTTTTTCTTCCTCCAACATGGGGAGTCTTATGCAAAGTCTACACCCGGCAGGCGGGTGCTGTCAATCCGGTTTCACTTTTTTCCCCTGCCGCCTTTACAATCCGGGCAAAAGGCGGTATTCTTTATCTATTCTTACAACTGTCCCAGAACCGTTTCAGGAGGAAACTATGGATATCCGCCAGCTGCACTATTTTCTGGTCCTGTGCGAAGAGATGAACTATACCCGCGCGGCACAGCGGCTGTTTTTGTCGCGTCAGGCCCTGCGGCAGAGCATCACCGCACTGGAAGCTGAACTGTGCGGGCCGCTCTTCGTCAGCGCCCACCACAAGCTCTCGCTCACCGAGCGGGGGCTGAGCTTGCAGCGCCATGCGGCCCCGGTGGTGGAGCAGTTCCAGCAGATGCAGGCGGCGCTCCATGCCGAGATCCAGTCGGCCCAGCCGGTGCGCATCGGCATCAGCGTGTCGCTGGTCCCGGATTATCTGCCGGGACTGGAAACGCAGCTGGACAAGTTCCGCCAGCAGTACCCTCATATCGAGATGCGGTTCCGCCTGATGGACAACGACGCCGTGGCCGACGCCGTGGAGCAGGGTGAGCTGGACGCGGGCTTGGTGATGGACCTCGGCTGTGCGGCCAAGGTGCTGGCCCGCACGACCCTGCGGGCGGACCCCGCCTGTCTGCTGGTCCCGCGCGGACACCCCTTCTGGGAAAAGGAGCGGGTCCCGCTGGCGGCTCTGCGGGGGCAGCGGGTGCTGCTGCCCAGTCTGCGGCAGGACCTGTTTGCGCCGCTGTGGGACGCCTGCGCCAAGGCGGGCTTTGCGCCCGATGCCGAGATCGGCCCCAGCTTCTATCAGGCGTACTACCTCGTGCAGGAGCAGCTGTGCACCTGCCTGACCCGCTATGAGCCGGGTGCGCGGCGGGAGCTGGACCGGGTGCGGGACGTCCTGCTGGAAGACATGCCGCCGCTCTGCGTCTCGATGGTCCAGCGCCGGGACCACAACTCGGCCTATCTGGACCTTCTGCGGAGCTATCTGATGGAAGTTTTGGGCGGAACGGCTTCTCTGCCGCCCAGGCGGGGCCGTCCGGCAAAGCCGTTCTACAATCTGCCGGTCCTGTCCAGCACGGCGGTGGAAAAGCCGGTCCCCCATCCCGCCCCCGGGACCCAGCTGCCCTTTGCGGGCGGGAACAATTTCCGCGAGCTGGGCGGCTATGAGGCCGACGAGGGCAAGCACATCCGCTGGGGCCAGATTTACCGCGGAATCCCCACCGGTCTGCTGAGCAGCGACGCGGACCGCAAACTGCTGGATTCGCTGGGACTGCGGCTCATCCTCGACCTGCGCAGCGAACAGGAAGCCGCCAAGGAACCGGACTATGTGCCCGACGGCGCACGGATGGTGCGCATCTGCGGGCTGTGTCTGGAGGATGGCAAAGAGGTGGACTTTTCGCCCGAGGACCGGGAGCGTCTGCTGGAAGGCAAGCCGGATGAAGGCCGCCGGATGGCTGATGCGATGTACAAGCGGATGCTGTTCGGCAACAAGGCGTACAAGGAGCTGTTCCGGGCGCTGGAAGTGGGCGAAACGCCGGTGCTCTTCCACTGTTCCGGCGGCAAGGACCGCACCGGCGTGGCGGCCATGCTCATCCTGCTGGCGCTGGGTGCTTCGGATGCGACCATCTACGCGGATTTTGTGCAGAGCAATACCTGCCGCCGCCCGGAACTGGAACAGATCTGGGCCGAACACGCTGAGGAGATCGCGGCCCGCCCGGAACAGAAAAAGTTCTATCAGGGCATCGCGGGCGTGCACCCCGAATCCGTAGACCTTGTGCTGGATACCATCCGGGAAAAATGTGGCAGCGCCGAAGCCTACCTCGAAGCCGAATACGGCCTGACTCCTGCCCGCCTGATGCGTCTGCGGCGGATGTATCTGGAGTAAATTTTCAAAAATAGGTTTCGTTCCCTTGACATTATTCAAAATGTTTCGTAATATAAGAAGTAGTATGGAATCCATGACGCTGTGTGCAAGGGAATTCCGCAACCAAAGTTCAATGGGGCTTCATCTGCCCGTTTTTATATGAAAACCTTGTAAATTGCAAACCAGCACCCAAAAACCGCCCCGGCGCATGGCCGCGGTGTCGTGTTTTTGCGGTCTGTTTTGTGCTTGAGAGCTTGATCTTGTATTGTGTACCCCACGCCTTGCTCGGCAGCGTCTCCAGCATTGAGTTGAATTTGAATTTTAACTTTGAGGAGAGTGAACACGATGCCCACGATCGTATGGATCGTAGTCGTGATCGTTGCAGCTGCTGCCGGGATCGGCGGGGGTTATTTTATTGGTTACAACAACCGTAAAAAGACCGCCGAAGCCCAGATCGGCAGCGCCGAAGCCGAGGCGACCCGGCTGGTGAACGAAGCGATCAAGACCGCAGACCAAAAACGCAAAGAAGCCGTTCTGGAAGCCAAAGATGAGGCGTTCCGCCTGAAAGCAGAGGTGGACGCCCAGAAGGCGGAAGCCGACAAGGAGATCAAGCAGCGCCGCGCTGAGATCACCCGTCAGGAGAACCGCATCGACCAGAAAGAGACCGCCCTCGACCGCAAGACCGAGGCGTTGGAGAAAAAAGAAGAGGAACTCAAGCGCAAGAAGGAAGAAGCCGACGCCCATCTGGCCGAGGTGGACGCCATCCGCGCCAAGGAGATGGAGCGTCTGGAGACGCTGGCCGGCCTGAGTCAGGAGGATGCCCGCGAAGTGCTGCTGCACAAGGTGGACGAGGAACTGACCCACGAAAAGGCAGTCCGTGTGGCCGCTTATGAGACCGACCTGAAGGAGAACTGCGACAATCTGGCCCGCAACATGATCGGACAGGCCATTGCCCGCTGCGCCGCAGATCATTGCAGCGAAACGACCGTCAGTGTCGTGCCGCTGCCCAGCGACGAGATGAAGGGCCGCATCATCGGCCGTGAGGGCCGCAACATCCGCGCCCTCGAGACCGCCACCGGCTGCGACCTGATTATTGATGATACGCCCGAAGCCATCACGCTTTCGAGCTTTGACCAGACCCGCCGTGAGGTCGCCCGTATGGCCCTCGAACGCCTGATCGCCGATGGCCGTATTCACCCCGCCCGCATCGAGGAAACTGTCGACAAGTGCCGCCGCGAGCTCGAGATCCAGATGAAGCGCGAAGGTGACAAGGCTGTTATGGATCTTGGCATCCACAGCCTGCACCCCGACCTCGTCAAGCTCATCGGCCGCCTGAAGTACCGCACCAGCTACGGCCAGAACGTGCTGAGCCACTCGCTGGAAGTGGCCTGGCTGGCTGGCCTGATGGCTGGCGAGTTGGGCGTCAACGTCCAGCTGGCCCGCCGCGCCGGTTTGCTGCATGATATCGGCAAGGCGCTCGACCACGAGATCGAGGGCAGCCACGTGCAGATCGGCGTTGACATCTGCAAGAAGTACCGCGAGAATCCGCAGGTCATCCACGCCATCGAGGCCCACCACGGTGACGTGGAGCCCAAGACT
>URVW01000062.1 GCA_900551435.1 uncultured Faecalibacterium sp. | reverse complement strand
AAAAGCCGCCGCTGGATCAGGCAGGCAAATATGTAGGTCAGGACGTTGCTGAACAGGTTAGCCAGCGTCTGAGAATAGAATGTTTCTCCTGCGCGATACATCCCAATCTTATAGGCATTATAGGTGCGATAGAAGAAAATAGACAGAATCAGGTAGCAAAGGAAAACGGCAGTGTACACGGTCTGCACATGCTGTGCTTCTAAAGACGGCGCGTATATGGTCAGCCAGACAGTCGACATAACCGCCGTCATCAGGATAAAATGAATCAGATATAACCCCCGCATTATGATGGACTTCATCATCTTCTGTGAAGTGAGCATACCGTTCTCTCCCTTATTTCTCCCTCTTAACTACTCCGTTCTGACCATGCCGGCCAGATATCCGTCTTTTTTTGCATCCAATTCGTCGATTGTTCCCTGCTCGGTGATGACGCCGTTTTCGAGGTCACGCTCGACATAAATGTCGAGGAAGGTGGAGATGCGGCCGACAGACATTGCAGCGCCGTTCTGGGTCTTGATGGCGGCCAGATAGCCGAAGTACAGCCACTGGCAAGCCTCTTTTGCGTTCTTTGCGGGCTGGGAGATGTCGTAGCCGTAGGCCTCGGCCATCTTCTTCATGCCCTTCAGGGCGTTGATCTGGCGGGCAATCTCCTCGCGCAGACGGATGACGTCATCGGTCATCGTGCCGTCGCCGCAGTTGGCGAAGTCTTCCTGCTTGAACTGGATCAGCGCGTCGATGCCGTACAGCGCCACACGGCGGTAATCGCCGACGATGCGGCCGCGGCCGTAGGTGTCGGGCAGACCGGTGATGATGTGGGTGTGGCGTGCCTTCTTCATCTCAGGGGTGTAGGCATCGAACACGGCCTGATTGTGGGTGCGGGTGTAATCGGTGAAGATCTTGTGCAGCTCGGCGGAAGGCTCGTAGCCGTAGGTGGTGCAAGCCTGTTCGGCCATCTTGATGCCGCCGTAGGGCATGAAGGCGCGCTTCAGGGGCTTGTCGGTCTGCAGACCGACGATCTGCTCCAGATCCTTCAGGTCCTCGTCGATGTAGCCGGGGCCGTAGGCGGTCAGGCCGCTGACGACTTCCGTTTCCATATCCAGAACACCGCCCTTGGCGCGCTCTTCCTTCTGGAGCTTCTGCAAAGCTCCCCACAGTTTGTTGGTCGCCTCGGTGGGACCGGCCAGGAACGACTCGTCTCCGTTGTACGGGGTGTAGTTCTTCTGGATGAAGTCGCGGACATTGACTTCCTCTTTCCAGATACGGCCTTCAAAGCCTTCCCACTGTTCAAAATTGATCATTGGAACCTCCTTGCTCCTTACCATCTTCCAAATGGTTAGCATCCTCTAACTAATGAGCCTTTGAAAAACCGCTTCTCGGCGGTTTTCTGGGGGCGGGCGAACGGGCTGGCCGGACGCAGACACAAAACACCCTGCCAACCTTGAGAATATAATAACAACGATTCCGAAAAAAAGCAAGAGGAAACGAGTGGATTTTCCACAAAAGCGGCAAAGGTTTCTTAGCAGAAGTGTCCAGTTTTCCGGGAAAAAACTTTTTTGCGAAAATTTCAAATCGGGGCTTGACAGTCATGACAAACTATGGTATCCTGTTGTCACGGCAAGGTTAGTTAAATCTAACCAAAGCTGCGAAGCTCGCTGCAAAGAGCTTCGATTCCTCCATTCCATACTCTCTTTTTCTTTTGGCAGGGTGCAGCTTCTGGTTTGCTCTGCATCCTCCGCGCGGCAAAAGCGGCTCTGGTACGGCAGCTTTTGCGAAAACAGAAAACAAAAACGGGACATGTCGCTTGACCACCGACGTGCCCCGATTTTTGTTTTTAGAGGGTCTGATCCAATGCTTGATAAATTTTGAAAACATCTGGAAAAATGACTTTTGCACCTCTGCGGGCGATGGCAAGCACTTCGCGTGCATTTTTCGTGACATCTGCCACGATGCGGTCATCCAAACAAATTGGCTCTGAATTTTTATTGATGTAAGCGATCAGATAAGGCTCTGTGACGGGGCACATGTTTTGAATCAAAAAAGCAGCGTTTCGCCCGAGCACTGTACCAAATCGAATCGTATTACAGCGGCCGTATTTCTCGATTTTCGCTTGTGCGATTTTCTGGTATTTTTCATAGCGGGAGGAAATCGGTACAAGCCAATAGATCGCCGGATTTTTGGAATCTGGAAAGGCAAGAAAGCAAGGGCGGCTGTGGGGGACTCCCTGAATGACATCCTTGTTTTTCATAAGCTTGTCGTCTGGAAAGTCGATGTAATACTGGTCAGATAAAAAATAAAGCTGTGCATCCAGCATGAGAACCTCCAATAAACGTAGAGCCTCGTCTTTCGACGAGGCTCTGCAAACATTTTTATCCCGACCATTTATCTGCCGCATATCGGGAAGCGGCAATATTTGTGATCCCGACCATTTATCTGCCGCATATCGGGGAGCGGACACTATTTTGAGACATCGCTGTCTTCTAATATTATTATACGCGACTACGGCAATTATGTCAATGGGTCAGCTTTGACGTTTGTTCTCCAGCTCATCCAAATGCTTCTGCGCGAACAGCGACGCCACAGCGCAGAAACCGAACACGAAATAGTAGCTGGCGATGCGGAAGAGCATCAGGGTGCTCATAGCTTCGCCGCTGGTCATGAAACTGCCGAACACCAGCAGGAAGGCTGTTTCGATGGACCCCATGCCCGCCACATTGGGCAGGGCGTTGGAGAGGAACAGCATCAGGCTGGTCAGCAGCTGGACCTGCCAGAAGTCCAGCCCGCAGGAGAGGTTCATGAACCGGATGCAGAGATACGGCAGAGTGAACATCAAAAACAGCTTGAAGGTGTGCAGCGCAAAGATCTTGAAGCAGCGGGTCTTGTCGGTGACGAGATGGCGGCTCTCTGTGCCGAGGGTGTCCAGCTGCTCGAGCCATTTTTCCCGGCGGGTCTGCCACTTCTCGGTCTTGGGCAGATAGCCCAGCGCCCAGCGCGCCAGCCGCTGGATGAGCGGCGAGACACAGACGAGCACCAGCGCTACGATGATCGCCGCGACCACCAGATAGGCCAGCGGCAGATAATTCAGAACGCCGGATGTATTGGCCGCCAGCCATTGGTGCTGCAACAGCAGCATGATGGTGGCGTAGAGCAGGACCGTGGTTTTGTGGAACACATACTGCAGCGTCATCAGGCCGACGCCGGGGCCGAGCGGAAGCCCGCACCGGTAGAGATAATAGGACTGCATCGGCATAGCCCCTGCGCCAAGGCAGATGACATTGCCGAAGGTTCCCATAAAGGCGGACTCCAAGCCCTGCCGAAGGGTGAAGTGCGGCAGACGGCTGCGGACGATGACCCAGCTGATGACGCCTTCCAGCACCGGATAGGTCAGGCCGACAGCCAGCACCACGAGCACCTGCCAGAAACTCAGCTGTGCAAGGGCGGCGGAAATCTCGGCCCAGTGGCTCTTGAAAATGAGAAAAACAACAACGGTCAGGATGCAGATGACCGTCAGCGAGATCAAAGTCTTTTTGCGGGAGGGCTGCTGCGGGGCAGAGGTCTGGTTCATCGTGGAAGAAACTCCTTTCGTGGTCTTTGGATGCAAGTATACCACAGCAGGAGCGCCGCTTTGTGAACTTGCGCAAAATTTTTTCCGGCAGTTCGTGCGAAATGATAAAAGAAATTGTACGAACGGTGATAAATCGACGAGATATAACAAAACCTCTCCGCCATCGCATTCACTCGACCACTTTCTTGGACAAGGGGAGCCGTTGACAAAAAAGAGAAACGTTCCCTTTCTGCCAAGGCCCCTCCTGCTATGAGAGGTGGCATCGCGAAGCGATGACGGAGAGGTTCTTTTTTTACGTTACGTTCGCCACGGCTTCCTGTACAGCAGCGGTGAGGGTATCCGCAAACGACTGCTTGGAATAATACCGCTCGTAGAGTTTGCGGCAGTCATTCCGCATTGCAGAGAGCTTTTCCGGGTGCAGGATGGCCCATTCCAGTGCGGTTTCCAGCTGTTCAGGGTCGTCATCCTTGTAGACGAAGCCGTCTACGCCCTCGGTGATGAGTCCCGCCGTGCCGGTGTGTTCCGACACGATGGACGGCTTGCCGAAGATCAGGCCCTCGGTCACGAAGGTGGGCATGGGGTCGTCGCGGGACGCACAGACCAAGCAGGTGCACTGTTCCATGAGGTTCTTGATCTCGGCGCGGCTCAGGCGTTTGCAGTAGAACACACTGTCAGGGTGCTCGGCGGTCAGGGCGCGGACGGAATCCATCATCTCCTTGTCAGCGGCCTTGCCGACAAAGAGGAACGAAGCCTTCTGCCGCACTTCGTCGGGCAGGAGCCGGATGGCCTTGCAGAAGATGTCCTGGCCCTTCCGGCGCTCGAACGAGCCGACCGTCACGAAGAGTGGGCGGTCGCTGGGGTAACCGAGGTCACAGCGGGGGAAATCCTCCTGTGCATAATCGGGCAGACCATAAATGAGCTGCCGGATCTCAAAGTCCGGGCGGACCGAGTGCATCGCGGCGGCGGCGTGCTTGCCGACAGAATAGACCTGCACGTTGGAAGCGATGGTCTTGGGGATCTGATGTGCGATGTGCGGATAGCCCGCAAAGGCATCGTGGAGCCACCACAGGACCGGGACCGGCGCATTGCTCAGGGCGCGGATGGCACGGGCTTCGACGACCGTGTTGACCAAGACGAAATCGGCACAGAGGGCCAGCCCCCAGAGGGTGTTCGAGGAGACACAGCCCGCGTGGGTGATGACGGCGGCTCCTGCGTCCACGAAGAGCTGCAGCGAACCGGAATCGTCCGGGCCGAGGACCACGACTTCATACCCCATCTCGCGGAGGACCGGCACGGCGCTGACCAGCACGATGGGCGCGCCGGTCATGTCCAGCACATGGCTCATGACGAAAGCCCGCTTGCCGGAAACGGAATACACGTCCTCAGCAGAGATGTCCCGCTGGTAGTGCAGGAGTGCCTGTGGAATGTGGGTGGGCGTCTGCGCCAGCTGTGCGGCCAGCGCCAGAAGCTCGGAGACGCTTTCGGGGTCCTTGGCGGCGGCGCGGCAGCGGTCCAGAAGCGGGCGGCTGACCAGCGCGAACCTGCTCTGCGGCCAGTGGCCGTGGCTCTGATACAGAGCGGTGGCCCCGCCGAACCCAAACACGGCATCACAGACGGCGTAATCTGCGCCGTCCTGAAGCGCCTGTGCAAAATAGGTCAGGGTGGTGGACATGCAGGTGACGTCCTCGCTGACCAGCAGCACGCCCGAAACGGAATCGGTCAGCTCGCTGCCCAGATGCTCCACCAGCCGGAATTTGCGGTGCAGCTGATCCCGCAGGGCTGCGTCCAGCGCGGCGTGGCGGGCCGGGGCGTAGACCAGAAGATAGGTGCTTTGGGTATCGGAATAGACCTGCTCGGACAACTGCGCCCGCTGCAGGGAACTGTAACTGTTATACATGGCTTGCTCCTCTGTCGTGGGCGGCTCAGCTGCGGCGGAACAGCCCCAGCAGACGGCGGAGGGGCAGCGTCAGCTTCCAGCTGCTGCTGTTCAGCACGCCTTCCAGAGACGTCTCGTAGGCTTGGCAGCGGGCTTCCGATTCCGCATTCTTCTGGCGGAGCTGGGCGATTTCCTGCTGCAGCGCGGCCACGGCCTGCTGCTGGGCGGTGATCGTCTCGTTCAGCTGCTGGATGTGCTGCACCTCGCTGTCCTTGGTTTTCTGGAACTGCTGGATGCCCTCCAGAACGGTGCGGAACAGCGGCTCGTCGGCCAGCTCTTCCAGCGGGAAATAGCCGTAGGTGACGCCGAGCTTCATCCCGGCGGGGTAGTGGCTCAGGCCGTCCAGCTGATAATTGGGGTCGTCCCCGAGGAATAAAGTGTTCTCCTCCGGCAGACAGACGCCGTTGACCGGGCGGCAGAGGATGCGGTCATCGGAAAAGTTCAGACCGGTCACACAGCAGGGAAGCTCGCCCGGGTCGAACCGAAGCCCCTGCGCCGTCACGGGCAGCTCAAAGGTAGCCGTCACAGCGCCGGTCAGCTCGTCCAGCTCGTAATCGGGGGCGGTGAGGGTGTCTTTTTCCGAAAAGCCAAAGCCCGCATCAAAATAGATGATGGGCTGCAGCAGGGCGGGGGAGTCGGTGTGCTTTTCGCTCTGGGGATGGGCCGCAAGGTAGGACTGCACCTCTTTTTCCAGATCAAGGCAGCGCTGCGCCAGACGAGAAACTCCCTCGTCGGAAAGCTTGAGCTGCTGTTCCAGATTCGCAATACGGCCTTGCAGAGCGGCCGTGGTGACAGGAGCGTCGTTGTTCATAACCGGATTCTCCTCATTTTTATGATTTCACTTCAGCGGGAGAAGCTCCCGCAAAAATTCAGTGTTTGGAAGCATAGTGCCGCCGGTCCGCGGCCGGTGCGGCTGCTTTGCGGGCAACGGTCCGTTTGAATTTCAGGTCCCGCAGACGCAGGATCAGTTCGCAGATGAGCAAAATGGATCCCATCGAAACGACAAAGTGAGTCACAAGACCCAGCGCCTCGCGGCCCGCGAACTTCTCGACCATCAGATACCACGGGATGGCGGTCAGCTCGACGGTGTGGACGCAGAAAATGTACAGGGAGCGGCGGCCGACGGCCTGAATGCCCCGGGTGAGGAAGTTGTCCACATGGCGCTGGAACCACAGCAGCAGCGACAGCATCCCCAGACCGGTCATCGCGTCCAGCGCGATGCTCACCGGTCCCATGGTCCACTCGGCCATGGAAACGCAGTCGGTGCTCTGGGTCCACAGGACCAGCGCGGCCACAGCCAGCGCAGAACCGATCATCCCCAGCTTGAGCTTCCGGGAAAGGGGCTTGTCGAACAGCTTGTACTTCTTGGCAAGGTAGCCGACGTAGAGCGACGGGACCGTGACCATGCCCTGTCCGATGCAGAAGGGCGTCTCCCATGTGATGCAGATGCCCCAGCCCAGCAGCATGGTCCCCAATACTGCCCAGTGTGTGTAGTTTTCGGGGAAGATATTCAGGATGACGTCCAGCAGGATCCATGCGATCATCAGCGAGAGCAGATACCACATGGGGCCGCAGGAAAAGAAGGTCTGCCCAAAGTAAGTCGCCGTGTGGGGCAGCCCCAGCGCAAAGCCGCCCAAGACCTTGAACGTCTCGGTGGCGGCGTTCTCGAGCGAGCCGAAGTTCAAGTAATGGATGATGAAATGAAAAACGGTCGTGGCGATGCCTGTATAAATGTAGGGCTTCAGCAGAGTCTTGAACTGCTGGTCGATGCACTTGCCGATGGAACGCTTGCGGAAGCCGTAGCCGCTTGCGATGTAAAATGCCGCCATCAGGGATTCGCGGTAGGCGAACAGATAAAAGGTCATGGGCGTGATGGTGGTCGTGGCACCCACCGGATACAGTTCGGCGGAATGCGCAAACACGATGGTCAGCATCCCGATGCCCTTCAGCAGATCGAACATGCCCAGAGAATTGGCGGTGCGGGTTTTCGTCCCCTCCATGAAATGGTCCTCCTTTGCGCCGTAGTTCTCCCGGGAAGGGCAGGAATGCCGCAATTCGGGCGCAAATTGTTGAAAATAGTAAAAATACTTTATTCTCAGTATAATGCTTTTTTGAGGTTCTGTCAATCAATCGCGGGCAGGACCTCCGGCCCCGGAAACCGTAAAAAAGTGTACCACACCCGAGGACCGGAAACAAGAAAAGGGAGCAAATCCCATCCCTCTGCACAAGTTGACCGCAATTAAAAGTTGCATATTTGTGCAATTAAAACTTGCATTTGCGGCGGGAGTGCTGTATACTAAAGGACAGAATGTTCCCTGCATTTTCCAGTGAAAAAGACAGAATCAAAAATTTTTCGATAATTCGATAAGGAGAGGTTTGCAATGAGCACAAATAAGCGCGTAATGGGCACGACCATCTATAATATGCCGAAGAATGTCTACGATATGGTGACCATCACCATGGAGAAGAAGTTCGCCAACAACGTGGCGTTCCGCTGGGTGGACGATGCCACCAACAAGGTCGTGGAGAAAACGTTCGCGGAGTTTGCCCACGACATCCGCAAGATGGTGACCTACCTGAAGAACGAGGTCCCCGACATCAAGGGCAAGAAGATCGTGGTCCTGAGCCGCACGACCTATGAATACGGCGTCATCACCTTTGGCACGTTCCTTGCGGGCGCGGTGCTGGTGACCCTGAACCAGAAAAAGACCTGGGACGAGCTGAGCTATGAGCTGGAAGTCTCCGAGCCGTCTCTCATCTTCACCGACGGCATCGACTACGGCTATGAGGAGCAGCTCAAGGCCGCTTACGGCAGCCTTATCCGCGCCCAGAACGTCTACGAGGGCTGCGAGCCGGCAGAGCTGGTGAACATCATCGGCCACGACGACCTACTCATGCTGATGTTCACTTCCGGCACGACCGGCCGCAGCAAGGGCGTCATGCTCAGCGAGCGCAACTACTTCAATGCGCTGTATATGTATGTGCCGGGTCAGCAGCTGCTGCTGGACTTCCAGCGCGACCATGCCCCTGAGCACTACGGCGAGCCGCTGAGCCACTTCACGCTGGTCCCGATGTTCCATATGTCCGGCTTCATCTGCTACTTCGCCTATTCGGTGCAGGGCTGGGCGCTGAACCTGTGCAGCGACCCGCGCAACTTCTACCGCGATATGGCCGCGATGCGCAGCGATACGATGTCCACCCCGCCGATGCTGATCGAGATGATCTACAACGAGATCCGCCGCGGCCATCAGGACCGTCTGAACGGCCTGTGGAACATGAGCTGCTCTTCCGCCATTCTGGACCCGAAGATCCTGCGCTACCTCGTCGAGCACGGAATCTTCATCAACCAGTGCTATGCCATGACCGAGACAGCCAGCGAAGGTCTGCTGAATGTCGAGCAGGAAGTGGAGCACATGGGCGCGCTGGGCAAGCCCTCGCCCGATATGGAGTGCAAGCTGGATGAGACCGGCGAGCTGTGCATCCGCGGCGGCTGCGTCATGCTGGGCTACTACAAGGATCCCGAGGAGACGGCGGCGGCCATCGACGAAGAGGGCTGGCTCCACACCGGCGATCTGGCCCGCGTGGACGAGGACGGCTGGTACTACATGACCGGCCGCAAGAAGAACCTCATCATTCTGGGCAGCGGCGAGAACGTCAGCCCCGAAGAGCTGGAAAAGCTGGTCGGAAAGTGCACCGACGTCAAGGAAGTCGTCGTCAAGGAGATGGGCAAGAAGATCGGCGCAGTCGTCTACTGCGAGGCCGACAAGCAGCAGACCGTCCGCGACCACATCACCGAGCTGAACCGCACCCTGCCGCTGTATAAGCGCATCACGGCGGTCGAGTTCAGCAGCGAGCCGCTGCCCCGCAACGCGCTGGGCAAGCTGCTGCGCAAGTAAGAAGAGCCGTTTGTAGAAAATCTGTAAAGCTGTCCGGCGAAATGTTGCATTTCCGCCCCAAAACGGGTATTATAAAGCTACATACGTCGGCAGGACCGGAATCCAAAATGGACCCACCGGGCCACGCTGTGCTTCGCACGGCAGGGCGGCGATAAAATCCATCATGGAAAGGAAGATTTTTTGATGCAAAGAGCAGAAATCGTGTCCCAGATCCTCGCGATCCTCGAGGACGTGGCAGAGATCGCGCCGGAGGATGTCCGGGAAGACAGCGTCCTGATGGACGACCTGGATCTGTCCTCGATGGAGATCCTGACCATCGTGGCAGACCTCGAGGAGACCTTTGGTCTGCGCATCCCCGAAAAGGAACTGCGCAACTTTGTGACCATCAGCGATGTGGCCGATTATCTGGCGGATAACGCGGGGTGAAGTGATTGAATGAAGCGCAGCGCGCTGTCTTTCAGGGCATCCCTTACTATTATCATGAGGAACAGGTGAACTGCCGCTATCAGCTCACCTTGAAGGACCCTGTGGACCCGGCGCTGCTGCAGCAAGCGCTGGACACGTCGCGCCCGCTGGCCGGCTGGTATTTCCAAAAGGTCGTGTGGGAGCGGCGTCAGGCAAGCCTGATGCCCAACGATGCCCCCTGCCGTGTGTGGGTGGGCAGCGCCGAACCGAACATTCCGGAAGAAACGGACGGCTATCTCTTCTCGCTGCATTGCGAGGGGAAAACGATCTATTTCGACTGGTTCCATTTCCTTGCAGACGGGCGGGGCTTTTCGCCCTTCATGACGCTGGTGCTGATGGAATACTGCAATCTGCGGTACGGCACGGCGTTTGTGTGCGAAGCACTGGCCGAGGACCCGCCTTTCGACCCGGAAGAGCTGTTGGCAGAGTTCCCGGAAAGTCAGGCTCCCGGAAACTTAAAAACCGAAGCCGTGGATATCTCCTGCGGGACGCCGAAGCGGCTTCGTCTCCGGCTGAGCCGGAAGAGCGTGATCGAGCGGGCAGAGCAGGAACAGGTCAAGCCGTTCAGCGTCCTGCTGGGGCTGATCTGTCAGGCCAGCCGGGACTATCTGGGCAAGGAACAGCTCATCTACAGCTACCCGGCAGACCTGCGCGGAATGCTGGGGCTGCCGAATGCCCGCTACAACTGCATCGCAACTTACCAGCTTCCGCTGAGGCTGGCCGCGCAGGACCGCTTGCGGGATTTCGTGCAGAAGCTGGATGCAGAGGTGCGGGATTCCCTGCGGCCGGAGCGTCTGCGCTTCCGGATGGCCGAGCAGATGGGCTTCGTCTGCCGGGTGTTCCAGCAGAAAGCGCCGCTGAAGATCCAAAAGCGCATCTTCCAGATGGGCGAGTATATCAGCGGAAGCCCTGCGGATTTCTGGGTGAGCTATCTGGGCGACCCGTTCAGCCCCCAAGACCCGGAACTGGAAGCCTATGTGGAGGATTTCCAGACGTGGGCCCCGCCGCAGAGCGCATCCTTCGCGATGGAAGTCACCCGTCTGCGTGATCTGTGGACGGTCTGCATCGAGAACAAAGTGGACCGCCCCGGGTTCCTGAACACGCTGTGCGCGGTGCTGGAAGCAGAAGGCATCCAAGTGCTGGAAGCTGCCGAATGATACAATGAAAAGCGGACCCTCTCTGTCCCCAAAAGGGCGGAGAGGGTCCGTTTTGTTGTTTCGCTCTGCGGCCCTTGCCTTTTGGGGGCAAAAGGCTTACAATAGTCTCGGCAAACCGAAACGATATCATCTGAATCTTCGGAGGACAAAAAACATGGCTTGTACGACAATTTTAGTTGGAAAAAATGCTTCTTACGATGGCTCGACCATGATCGCCCGCAACGACGATTCCGGTTCGGGTCATTTCACCGCGAAAAAGTTTGTGGTGGTCCAGCCGGAAGAGCACCCGGCGGTCTATCGGTCGGTGCTCTCGCATGTGGAGATCCCGCTGCCCGGGAATGCGCTGCGGATGACCGCCATGCCCAATGCTGTGGAAGGAAAAGGCATTTGGGCGGCTTCGGGCGTCAATGCGGCGAATGTCGGCATGACAGCGACCGAGACCATCACCTCGAACCCACGCGTTCTGGGTGCAGACCCGCTGGTGGTTTATCAGCCCGCCAAGGACGGCCAGCCGGAAGTCCCCGGCGGCATCGGCGAAGAGGACATCGTGTACCTCGTCCTGCCCTACATCCATTCTGCCCGCGAAGGCGTGCAGCGGCTGGGCAGTCTGCTGGAAACCTACGGCACTTATGAGATGAACGGCATCGCATTTCAGGATGTGGACGAAATCTGGTGGCTAGAGACCATCGGCGGCCACCACTGGATGGCCCGCCGCGTGCCCGATGACAGCTATGTGGTCATGCCAAACCAGCTGGGCATCGACAGCTTTGATTTTGCAGATGCTCTGGGCGGGCAGAAGCAGTTCATGTGCTCGAAGGACCTGAAGGACTTCGTGGACCAGAACCATCTGGACCTCTCGCTGGACGGCGAGTTCAATCCGCGCGATGCCTTTGGCAGTCATGACGACGCTGACCATGTGTATAACACCCCGCGCGCATGGTTCATGCTGCGATATCTGAACCCGCACACTTGGGTGTGGGACGGCCCCGACGCCGATTATACCCCGCAGTCGGACGACCTGCCGTGGTGCATGGTCCCGGAACGCAAGGTCACGCCCGAGGACGTGAAATATCTGCTCTCGTCCCACTATCAGGGCACGCCGTATGACCCCTATGCGCGCTATGGCGAGCAGAAGAGCAAGGGCGCATACCGCTCCATCGGCATCAACCGCAACGACTTTATGGCGCTGATCCAGATGCGACCGGATGTCCCGGAAGAGTTCCGCGCCATCGAGTGGATCGCCTATGCGTCCAATGCGTTCAACACCATGGTCCCGTTCTATGCCAATGTGGACACCACCCCGGCTTACCTGTCCTGCACGACCGGCGAAGTCTCGACCGACAGCTTCTATTGGGTCAGCCGGATGATCGCCGCCATGGCGGATGCCTCTTATGGCAAGTCCGTTTTCCATGTGGAGCGCTACGAAGAAAGCGTGCTGTCCGCTTGCCGTGCCCTGCTGAATACCTACGACGCCAAGCTGAAGGCAGAACCGGACGCCGCCCGCCGCGCCGCTCTGCGCGAGGAAGCTAACGAGGAGATCGCAAAGGCCGTCAAGACCCGCGCCGCCGATACGCTGGATAAGGTCCTGTTCGAGCTGAGCTGCGGCATGAAGAACGCCTACTCCCGCTCGGATGCCTGATAAACGGGATTAAACACAACACAAAGACCCGGAGTCCTTTCCCGCCGTTTGGCCGAAAGGATTCCGGGTCTTGCTGTTTTTTGGCTTAGTGTGCGCCGATCGTCTGGGACAGTTCATGGAGCGCCGCAACGCTTCCTCTTTGGCGCAGAAGCGTCAGCGTTCGGCGTGCCCGAGCTTCATGTAGAGCAGGGGATAGGGATTTCCTTCCTCGTCAAAGTCGGTGCGCTTGTAGGCCCGGAAGCCCATGTGCTCGTAAAAGCCGACGGCTTGCGGTTCGTAGAATTTCATGAGGTGCTCTTTTTCAAAAGAAGGGCGGGGGATTCGGCGCGCAAATTTTCCAACCACTCGGATGCTTCAAGGCGTGATTTGAAAACAAACGGAGTCACATCAGGATATTTTTCAAGGAGAGACAGGATCACGGGGCGATTGTCTTTGGGATAGTTCTCGACCAGCTGCACCAATTCGGGGTCGAGTTCCTGCTCGGTCCACGGCATATCCGTTCGAGCTTTTCCGACACGCTCTTTGATCCCGCGCATACACTCGTCAACGCTGTAATCCAAAAAGATGACAGTGTCACAAGACTTGAATCGAATTTCATACGTTCGGCTGTAATCTCCGTCGATGATCCATTGGTCGGTCTGAAGAATTTCATGCAGTTTTTGATCAAATTCATCTCTGGAAATGTGCGATCTGTCCGCTTTCCACCAAATTGCATCCAGATGAAATAAAGGTAGTCTGGTGGTGTCATGAAGCTTCTTGGCAAGTGTGCTTTTGCCGCTTCCCGGACAGCCCAGGATTATGATTTTTTGACCAAGTTCCATCATCATTTTCCTCAAATCAGGATTTCGAGTATCATATCATCTAGGCCCGCTCAAATCCGAGATAGCGCGTGCCCTGAAAGCTCAGTTTTCCGATGTCGCCTTCCACCAGCATCCCGTAATCTGCCCCGTTGACCGCAAGTTCCATCCGGTCGCCGCTTTCGACCTGAAACGTCACATAATAAGAGGTGGAAGTGCTCGTGTGGTAGCCATGCGAGCCGGTCGGGTCACCGGCGTTGGGGGTGCTGGAATGGGAAACGTCGGTCCGCTTGGCCACCACCGCCGCCGGAACGGTCAGTCTGGGCGAGTGGTTGTTTTTGTTCCAAGTGCGGAAGTTGGAGATCAGCGTAAAGATAAACAATCCGACAAACAGCAGGAACAAAAGCGGAAAGATCGCACTGAAAATGACATCGAACCATCCAAAAAACATCATACTTCCTCCACGATTCAGCCGGCAGTTCTTTTATGAAGATAGAAAGCGGCCCGCGGGAAGATCATCTGCTCGGTGTGGAGCTGCTCTTTTTTCGGCAGACCCTGATATTGGCCGCAAAGCTCATTGCAAAGGACCACGGCATCTTGGACCAGAATATCGGTCTGCGGACGGCCGAGTTTCTTTTTCAGTTCCCCTAAAACATAGGAGAAACCGCCGAGTTTTTCATAATAGCGCTGATCGACCATGGTGTGATGTCCCTCCGTGCTTGCAGATGCCAAGTGGTTGAACTGAGTATATCATACTCCCCGATGGAAAAACAATGGACGTTCAAGAGGGGGAAGGGGCAGATGCACGCGACAAACTGGAATTTTCAAATTAGTCTTTGCAAATAATCCTTGAACCTTCACCATCAATTACAATTCCCTGATGGTTGTTAATTGGACATAGATTCAAATCCGAAAACTCGGTCAGTATTTTCTCGGTAACCTTCTTAAATGGTGCCGTAAGATAATGCGGAAGGACATAGAAATCAATCAAATCAAGCCCTGCATCATCTTCTTGTGAGTAATCCTCTGGCTTTTCATCCATTTGTTTAATATATTGGATAGTTGGAGCACATATGATTGCACCTGCCGATTCGCCAATCATCAGTTTTCCCTTTGCCAATTCTTTCTTCAGCAGCTCATCCGTTCCCGTTTTGCGCAGTTGATCCATAAGGAAAAAAGAATTTCCACCGGTAAAATATATCACATCCACATCTTCAAAAACAGACTGTATCGTTGAATAAGCCTCCGTTGAAATATCAATTTCCGTTACGGCTGCTCCCAGTTTATTGAA
>URVW01000061.1 GCA_900551435.1 uncultured Faecalibacterium sp. | reverse complement strand
CTCCAAGACATCCAGCGAGTTCTACGGCGTCATTTCGAACGCTGAGAATGCACCGCAGTAAATCGGACCCCGCTCTGCGCATCCTTTTCCGAATCCATCCACACTTCACAATCTTTTTCCGGATGCCGGAGCCTTTTCTCCCCCTCTGCCGCGCTGCAGAGGGGGAGTTTCATTTCCACTATTTCCATGATTTCTCATTTTGACCTAGATTATCCCCTAAAAATATGATATACTAAGCTTAGTCGTCAGGTTGGCTAAGAAATCTTTACCGGTCCAGAAGTTTCTGGTCAGATGTAACATAAATTTGTTTTTGAAGGGGAAGTCTCTTTATGGAAGGAAATATTTTCACGATGGACCACAAACCTCTGACGCTGGAGGACTATCTGCGCTACGATGAATCCAGCCGCGGAAACCTCGGTGCAGAGCTGCCCGTCATCGTTTACCGGATGCTGGAATACTCCCTGCGCGAAGAGCTGGTGCGCCGCTTTGGGCGGGAGGGCCAGATCGATATTTTCCGCTCTGCGGGGCGGATGGCGGGCGAATACTTCACCAAGAACTTCCTCAACATGGACCAGCCGCTGGACCAGTTCGTGGGACAGCTGCAGGACGAGATGCAGAAGCTCAAGATCGGTATCCTGCGCATCGAGAGCGTGGACGAAGCCAGCGGAAAGATCATGCTGACCGTCTCCGAGGATGCTGACTGTTCCGGTCTTCCGGTGCTGGGCGAGACCGTCTGCAACTACGATGAGGGCTTCATCTCAGGCATCCTGTCGCTCTATTCCGGCAAGGAATATCAGGCAGTGGAAGTGGACTGCTGGGCCACCGGCGACCGCGTCTGCCGCTTCCGCGCCGAAGTGGAGCCTGACGCACCGGAAAGCGGTGTATGATGGAGGACAAAAACTGCGCCCTGCTGTTTGAATATCTGCGCAGCATCCTCTACGACTCCAAGGTGGAGCCGCTGGACCTCGAAGCGCTGGACGAACCGTACCGCAAGCTGGGAATGGGGCTGCAATATCTGGAACAGGCCGTGCGGGAAATGAAAGCCTACTCCGCCGCGTTGTCCACGGGAAATTTGAACGACTGCTACCCTTCCCGCACCAATCCGCTGTGCGAGAACCTCAAGAACATTCAGGCCAACCTGAACCATTTAACGTGGCAAGCCAAGCAGGTCGCAAAGGGCGATTACTCCCAGACCGTCTCCTATCTGGGCGAGTTTTCGGAGGCGTTCAACACCATGACCGCCCAGCTCAAAGAGCGGGAAGCCGCCCTGCGGCGCGAGGCCCAGCTGGAAAAAGAATACGCGGATGCGCTGGAAAAGGAAGTTTCTCTCGATCCGCTGACCCAGATCGGAAACCGGCATTCTTTCAACGAGAACCTCGACAAATTGTTGAAAACCGACTCCGAATTCGTGTTCTGTTTCTGCGACCTCGACCACCTGAAATATGTCAACGACACCTTCGGCCACGCCGAAGGCGACCGCTATCTCTGCCGGTTCACCGAGCTGGTCAAGCTGCACCTGCGGGTCTCGGACTTTTTTGCCCGGGTGGGCGGCGACGAATTCTGCATCCTGCTCAAAAACTGCCCGCTCGCCTTAGCCCAGCGGGAGCTGACCGACATTCAGGAATCCTTCCTCGAGGATTCTTCGCCCCGGTATCCCCAGAACTTCAGCTTCGGCTTGCTCCATCTGCCCAAAGGGCACGGCGTCGTGGACCCTGCCGAGCTGCTGCGTCAGGCCGATGCCTCGATGTACGAACAAAAGAAGCTGCACAAGCAGCAGTAAAAAAGCCCCGGGACCCTCTGCCATTTCGGCGGAAAGTTCCCGGGGCTTTGCTGTTTTTATCAGACGCCGAAGAATTCCTTGGCGATGTCGGCGCTGCGCTTGGCATCCTTGGCATACCAGTCTGCGCCGATCTTTTCCGCATATTCGGGGGTCAGGACCGCGCCGCCGACCATGATCTTGCAGTCCAGTTTGGCGGCATGGAGCGCGGCAATGGTCTCTTCCATGCTCTTGAGGGTGGTGGTCATCAGAGCCGACAGGCCGACCAGATGCACATCCTTTTCGCGGACCGTCTCCACGACCGTTTCCACCGGCACGTCACGACCCAGATCGATGACCTCAAAGCCGTAGTTCTCGAGGATGACCTTCACGATGTTCTTGCCGATGTCGTGGACGTCGCCCTTGACCGTCGCGATGACGATGCGGCCTTTGCTGGCGCTGCCCTCGCCCTTTTTGGCGATGGCGGTCTTGATCTCCTCAAAGGCGCTCTGGGCCGCGCTGGCCGCCTGAAGCAGCTGGGGCAGGAAGAGCGTTCCCTTTTCGTATTTGTTTCCCACGATGTCCAGCGCCGGGATCAGCGCATCATCGACCAATTCCAGCGGCTCTTTTTCTTCCAGAAGGGCGCGGGTCTGGGCGGCGGCTTCGCCCTTCAGGCCCTTTTCCACCGCCTTCATCAGGGGGGCATAGGGGCCGGAGACCTCTGCAGTCTCGCTGGGCTGCGCCACAGCAGCGGTCTGTGCCGCCTTGGCCAGCGCCGTCGAAGCGGGCACGCGGTTGGCGTACCGCTCGATGTACTTCGTGCTCTGCGGATCCCGGTTGGTCAGTACATTATAAGCATAGACCGCCGCCATCATCTCCTCGCTGGACGGGTTCATGATGGCGAGGTCCAGCCCCGCATACATGGCCATCGTGAGGAAGGTGGTGTTCAGATAGGTGCGGCAGGGCAGACCGAAGCTGATGTTCGACACGCCCAGAATGGTCCGGACGCCCAGCTCCGTCTTGCAGGTGTGGAGGGCTTCCACCGTCGCCAGAACATCCTGCTGCTGGGCGCTGGCGGTCAGGGTCAAGCAGTCGATGTAGATATCTTCCGGCGGGATGCCCGCTTCCAGTGCGGCGTCCCGGATGCGGCGGGCGACTGCCACGCGGTCCTCCGCCTTGGGCTGGATGCCCTTCTGGTCCAGCGCCAAACCGACCACGGCCGCGCCATATTTCTTGCAGAGCGGCAGGATCTTGGCCAGCACCTCCGGCTCGCCGTTGACCGAGTTGACGATGGGCTTGCCGTTGTACACCCGCAGACCGCGCTCCAAGGCGTCCGCGTGGGAGGAATCCAGCTGCAGCGGCAGACTGACCACGCTCTGCAGGGCCTTGACCACCTGTTCCATCAGCGCCGGCTCGTCCACGCCGGGTGCACCGACATTGACATCCAGGATCTGCGCCCCGGCTTCCACCTGACTGACGGCCTGTTCGAGAACATAGTTCATATCATTTTCGCGCAGGGCCTGTTGGAACCGCTTTTTGCCGGTGGGGTTGATGCGCTCGCCCACCACCGTGATGCCGTCCACATTGACGCAGCTGACCGGGGAGCAGATGACCGACTTCATCGGGTGGTCCGGACGGCCCGGACGGCAGCCCTCGAACACGCTGTTGAGCAGCTGGATAAACTCCGGCGTCGTGCCGCAGCAGCCACCCGCCGCGAACAGATTCAGCTCCCGGTAGGGCTTCATCTGCATCGCGTAGAGCTGGGGCGTGATGTCGTAGCCGGAGCCGTCCGCGCGGGGCAGACCGGCATTGGGCTTGACGAACACCGGGAAATTCCCCGGGACGGCTTCAGCCAGCCGCTTCGCCATCGGGAAAATTTCCTTGGGGCCGAGCGAGCAGTTGATGCCCACGGCATCCGCGCCCAGACCCCGGGCCGTTGCGGCAAAGCTTTCGACGGTGCAGCCCGTGAAGGTGCGCCCGCCCGCTTCAAAGCTCATGCTGGCCAGCACCGGCAGAGTGGAGTTTTCCTTAACAGCCAGAAGCGCCGCTTTCAGTTCATAGAGGTCGGTGAAGGTCTCCAGAAACACGAGGTCGGCCCCGGCAGCTTCGCCCGCTCGCACGATGCGGCCAAACTCGGCCACCGCATCTTCAAAAGCCAGCGTTCCGTTGGGTTCCAGCAGTTCGCCCAGCGGGCCGACGTCCAGCGCCGTCAGCGCGCCATAAGGGGCACAGGCCCGCTTGCAGTTCGCGATGCCCGCCGCGACGACCTCTTCCAGCGAATACGGACTGTCGGCCAGCTTGTGGGGCGATGCACCAAAGGTGTTGGCGTTGACGATGCGGCTTCCTGCCGCGGCATATTTTGCATGGATGCTCTCGATGAGCGCCGGGTCCGTCAGGTTCAGTTCCTCCGGACGCGCGCCCAGTTTCAGGCCGGACGCCTGCAGCATGGTCCCCATGCCGCCATCCAGCAGGATGGTATTCGGCTGGGTAAACAGTTCATTCGCTTGCACAGGTAATTCCCCTCTTTCGATATTCACAGCGGGTGCGCAGCACACAGTGGCCGCACCCCGCAAGATGTCCCTTGACCGGGTGGTCGCTGACCCCCATCAGCGCCGTGATGCTCTTGCGCGGAGTCATCAGGTTGGTGTCGGTGACGCACAGACCGGCGCGGCGGACGGTATCCAGCACAGCAGCCACCTTGGGCTGTACCGTGATGGGCCAATCGCCGTATCCCGGCGAGTAGCGGCCAGTCAGATACTTTCCCTGTTCTGCGGCCCACTGGCGGAGTTCGGCTTCGGCAAGGTCTGCGGCCTGTTCCGCCAGCGCGGAACCCAGTGCGTCCGACGCAACACCCGCCGCGATGTCGCCGATGCCGGCCCGCCGGATCTGCGCATCCACGCCGGGACCTAGCGTCACGGCCAGCAGAACGGCCGAATGGCAGCCGGTCAGATGCCGGAACACATCGCTGCCCTGCAGCAGCCCCGCTTCGGTCAGGCTGTCCACATCCCCTTCCAGCCAGACGGCCCGGGGCGTCGCCGCTGCCAGCAGCGGGACCGCACACTTCTTTAATAAAGCTTCCGTGGAAGCATCCGTTTCGCCCCGCTGGCCGAAATACCGCGCCGCCTGTTTCAGGTCGATGGTTTCCGGCTTTTCCAGCACGAGCGGACGGCTTGGCCCGATGGACATCGCCGCACCCCCTTCATGAGAATAAACTTAGTATACAGCAGCCGGGGCGCAGGGTCAACCAATTATAGCGAATCGGTCGGGTTTGTCGATCCCAGCCCGCGGAAAACTTTTTTGAAGATTTTTCTATAAACCTATTGACAATCTGGGTAAATGGGAATATAATGCAGACAACAAATCTACCAAGCTGGTGGGGAATTCCGAGAAAGGAGGGCACGACGATGACGTTGATCTGGAAAAACCTGCTCCACGCAAATTTCCGCTGTGGGCGAATGTACGCAGACCGGGCAGAAACTCTGACGAACTGCTGTGCTTTGCCCTCCACGGGTCGAATGTGGACGCGAATGTGACCTCAGCAGAACAAAGATGATTTTCAGCCCGGTATCACTGCTTTTTACAACAGTGACCGGGATTTTTTGTAAGATAGGATTATACAGATAGTACAAATAGAGAGGTAATTAACATGTCTAACTATAAATTTGAGACCCTTCAGCTGCACGTTGGCCAGGAGCAGGCCGATCCCGCTACCGATTCCCGTGCAGTTCCCATTTACCAGACCACTTCTTATGTGTTCCGCAACAGCCAGCACGCTGCAGACCGTTTCGGTCTGGCTGATGCCGGCAACATCTATGGCCGTCTGACCAACTCCACGCAGGACGTTTTTGAAAAGCGCATCGCTGCTCTGGAAGGCGGCGTGGCCGCTCTGGCAACTGCTTCCGGCGCTGCCGCCATCACCTACACCATCGAAGCTCTGGCACAGGCCGGCGACCACATCGTGGCTCAAAAGACCATCTACGGCGGCAGCTACAACCTGCTGGAGCACACCCTGAGCCAGTTCGGCGTAACGACCACCTTCGTGAACGCCCACGATCTGGCCGAGGTCGAGAACGCCATCCAGCCCAACACCAAGGCGGTCTATCTGGAGACGCTGGGCAACCCTAACAGCGATATCCCCGACATCGACGCCATCGCTGCCATCGCTCATAAGCACGGTCTGCCGCTGGTCATCGATAACACCTTCGGCACTCCGTACCTCATCCGTCCCATCGAGCACGGCGCAGATATCGTCGTCCACTCCGCCACCAAGTTTATCGGCGGTCACGGCACGACGCTGGGCGGCATCATCGTGGACAGCGGCAACTTCGACTGGAAGGCCAGCGGCCGTTATCCCAACATCGCCGCTCCCAACCCCAGCTACCACGGCGTTTCCTTCGCCGAGGCTGCCGGCCCCGCTGCTTTCGTCACCTACATCCGCGCCATCCTGCTGCGTGATACCGGCGCTACCATTTCTCCGTTCAACGCCTTCCTGCTGCTGCAGGGCACGGAGACGCTGAGCCTCCGCATCGAGCGCCATGTCGAGAACACCAAGAAGGTCGTCGAGTTCCTCGCCAACCATCCGCAGGTCGAGAAGGTCAACCACCCTTCTCTGCCGGATCACCCCGACCACGCTCTGTATGAGAAGTACTTCCCCAACGGCGGCGCTTCCATCTTCACCTTCAACATCAAGGGCGGACGTGAGGAAGCCTTCAAGTTCATCGACAATCTGAAGGTTTTCTCCCTGCTGGCAAACGTTGCTGACGTGAAGAGCCTGGTCATCCACCCGGCTTCCACCACCCACAGCCAGCTGAACGACGAGGAGCTGGCCGAGCAGCAGATCTATCAGAACACCATCCGCCTGTCCATCGGTACGGAGCATATCGATGACATCATCGCCGACCTCGAAGCTGGCTTTGCAGCTGTCCGCGGCGAATAAACTTCAAGCTTAAAACTCTCCCATTTTCTTCCTTGTATGTGTGTGTAACGCCAAAGGGCCTCCGTGATCGCGGAGGCCTTTTGGCTGTTTTTATTATAACTCTCACGCATGGAAAGTCAGCCAAACAGCGCTTTTTCGGGAATGACAACAAAAAATGCCCCGCTTTTCAGCGGGGCAAAACGGGATCTGAAGCAATTTGTCAGAGAAGGGGAATGCTGTTAACGGCCAACGATCAGGTCGCGGCGGCAGCGCAGACCAACGTTCAGGGTCGCGGTGTCACCGAGATGGCGCAGGGTGACCTTGGTGCTTGCCTTCTGGCCCTCGCACAGCAGGGTCAGGTTCAGAGTGGTGGAGGTCTTGTTGGTAGTCAGGACCACGGTGCTCACACCCTGATTCAGCAGGGTCTGCATGTCGAGAATGGTCGTGCGAAAGGTCGCCACATCCTCGGGGACCGACAGCGTCAGAACGCGGCCGTCCTGACGGGCGGTGTAGAGCACCTGCTTGCCCAGAAAGCCCTTGACCGTGTAGCGCGCCTCAGACTTTTCCACCAGCGTGTCCGAGATCATCATGACGTTGCCCTGAATGGGGTTGTCCACCGGAGGGGCATAGCCGCCGTAGGTCCCGTCCGTCACAGCAACGTCGCCGCTGTGCAGGGCGATGTCGCCTTGGACCATCACGCTCTCGTCCTGCGGGGGCAGGTAACCGGCGATGGTCACATCGTCGGTCAGAGCGGTGGTGTCGTCGCCCTCGGCGGCGAATGCGCCCACACTCATGGCAGCGACAGCGGACAGAACAAGAGCGGCGGCAATGGCCTGACGAGCCAGCTTGGTATTCAAAATCTTCATAGGATTCTTTCCTCCTGTATTCTCGGGCTTTCTCTGCCCGTTCTATCTTGAATACGAACCAGCCCCGGAGGTTATTGCACTTTTGTTGGAAATTTTTTGCGGAGGTTATTCTTTTTCCAAGATCGCCATAAATTCGTCGCCGGTGATCGTCTCTTTTTCGTAGAGATACTTTGCCAGTTCATCCAGCTTGTCGCGGTTCTCGGTCAGAATTTGGATCGCCTTTTCGTGCTGTTTCTTCACAAGCTCCACGATCTTCTGATCGATCTCGCGCTGGGTCTGGGCCGAACATGCCAGCGAGGTGTCGCCGCCGAGGTACTGGTTGTTGACCGTTTCCAGTGCGACCATATCAAATTCGTCGCTCATGCCATAGCGGGTCAGCATCGCGCGGGCCAGCTTGGTGGCCTGTTCGATGTCGTTGGACGCGCCCGTGGTCACCGAGTGGAATACGACTTCCTCTGCGGCACGGCCGCCGGTCAGGGTCGCGATCTTGTTTTCCAGCTCGGTCTTATCCATCAGGTAGTGGTTGCCCTCTTCCACCTGCATGGTATAGCCCAGCGCACCGGATGTGCGGGGAATGATCGTGATTTTCTGCACCGGAGCCGAGTGGGTCTGCTTGGCCGCGACCAGCGCATGGCCGATCTCGTGGTAGGCCACGATGCACTTTTCCTTGTCGGTCAGGATGGAGTTCTTCTTCTGGTAGCCCGCGATGACCACTTCGATGCTCTCTTCGAGGTCTGCCTGTGTCACGCTCTTGCGGCCCGCACGAACGGCCCGCAGGGCGGCTTCGTTGACGATGTTCGCCAGCTCTGCACCGGATGCACCGGAAGCCATCCGCGCCACAGTGTTGAAATCGATGCCCGGGGCCAGTGCGACCTTCTTGGCATGGACCTTCAAAATTTCTTCGCGGCCCTTCAGGTCAGGCAGTTCCACCGGAACACGGCGGTCAAAGCGGCCCGGACGGGTCAGTGCCGGGTCCAGAGACTCCGGACGGTTGGTCGCCGCCAGAATGATGACGCCGTTGTTGCCCTCGAAGCCGTCCATCTCGGTCAGCAGCTGGTTCAGGGTCTGCTCACGCTCATCGTTTCCGCCGTACTGGCCGCTGTTGCGCTTCTGGCCGATGGCGTCGATCTCATCGATAAAGACGATGCAGGGGGCTTTTTCCTTGGCCTGTTTGAACAGATCACGCACCTTGGATGCGCCCATGCCCACGAACATCTCCACAAATTCGGAACCCGACATCGAGAAGAACGGCACATTGGATTCGCCCGCAACGGCCTTTGCCAGCATGGTCTTGCCCGTGCCCGGAGGGCCGACGAGCAGGATGCCCTTGGGCATCTGTGCGCCGATGTCCTTGTATTTGCTGGGGTCGTGCAGATAGTTGACGATCTCCTGCAGATTTTCCTTGGCCTCGTCCTCGCCGGCCACATCCGCGAAATGGATGCCCTCGGTGGACTGAACGTAGACCTTGGCGTTGGATTTTCCCATTCCGCCGAACATCATCGAGTTCGCGCCGCCCATTTTATCCATGAGCTTTTTGTTCATATAGTTGCCCAGCGCGGTGAAGAGGATGATAGGCAGCACGAACCAGATCAGAAAGCTGAGGACGGGCGAGCCCTGTTCCACGATCTCGCTCGAGAAGGTGGCTCCGGCGTCGTACAGACGCTCGGTCAGGTTCGGGTCGTTCATCAGGCCGGTCTTGTAGACCTGCGTATCCTCTTTATCGGTGAAGATGATCTGGTTGGATTCGATATCGACCCGGCCGATATTCTTCTCCTCGGTCATGCTCATAAATGTGCCGTAATCGACCTCTTTGACCTGTCGTTCCGTCATCCACGGCACGAGCACAAAGTTGAGGATCAGCAGCACCAGAAGCACGATGGCGTAGTAGATTGCCAGCGGTTTCCGGGGCGTTTTGACTTCTTTCATGGGTTTGGTTCCTCCTTTGTTCAAAGTTTCTGGTCTTATGATACCACAACCAAATTTCAGTTCCAGTTTTTCAAGGGCCTTTTTGCAAAAACTTCGCAGTTTATTAACAAAGGCGGATGTCTCCGCGTCTTGACACCTGACCGACCTTAATAAAAACCGCCGGGTGCTTTTTCTATATAATTTTGCAACATTCAGCTCATTCTCGCGTGAAATCATTTCATTTTGCATCTGAACCAAACTTCTTGACAGGGACCAGCGGTTTTGTTACAATAAATTCACTTTGAATCAAGCGCAAATGCGTTGACGGGGAAAAATCGAACGTTTTTCTGGCATAGAGAGCCGCCGGGTGGTGTAAGGCGGCGCAGAGGACTTCGGCTACTGGCCCCTGAGCGGCAAAGCTGAAATCACAGTAGGCTTTGACGGATGCCCACCGTTACCCGGGCAGCGATTCGCCGCCAAAAGCCGATCGTGTGAGTGGCTGTATCTACAAAGGTGCAGCAACGAGAGTGGTACCACGGGTGCTCTGTATGGATTTTACAGGCTCTCGTCTCTCAGGGGTTTCGTCCTTTGAGAGACGGGAGCCTTTTCGTTTCAACGTAAATTTCAGCGCGTTTCCTTGGAAGCAGGAAAACGCCCCTCTTCATTATATAGAAGAGGGAAAAGTGTAAGATTTCAGGAGGACAAAAAGATGATGGACGCTACCAAGTACGCACCGGGATATTACCCCGTTCCTGCCGGATACGACAGCTGGGTCAAGAAGGACCACATTGAGACCGCTCCGGCGTGGTGCAGCGTGGACCTGCGCGACGGCAATCAGGCACTGATCGTTCCCATGAGTCTGGAAGAGAAGCTGGAGTTCTTCCAGATGCTCGTCAAGATCGGCTTCAAAGAGATCGAGGTCGGCTTCCCGGCCGCCAGCGAGACGGAGTACGAGTTCCTGCGTACCCTGATCGAGAAGGACATGATTCCCGAGGACGTCACCGTTCAGGTGCTGACCCAGTGCCGTGACCACATCATCCGCCGCACCTTCGAGGCCGTCAAGGGCGCACCCCGCGCGGTCATCCATTTCTATAATTCCACCTCGGTGGCCCAGCGCGAGCAGGTGTTCCACAAGAGCAAGGAAGAGATCAAGAAGATCGCCACCGACGGCGCAAAGCTGGTCAAGCAGCTCAGTCAGGAATACGAGGGCAACTTCCTCTTCGAGTACAGCCCCGAAAGCTTCACCGGCACGGAAGTCGATTACGCCGTCGAGGTCTGCAACGCCGTTCTGGACATCATGCAGCCCACGCCCGACCGTCCCATGATCATCAACCTGCCGGTCACCGTTGAGATGAGCATGCCGCATGTCTACGCCAACCAGATCGAGTACTGCGACAAGCATCTGAAATACCGCGACAACGTGATCATCTCCACCCATCCCCACAACGACCGCGGCACAGGCGTCGCCTGTGCAGAGATGGCCGTTCTGGCCGGTGCACAGCGCGTGGAGTGCTGCCTGTTCGGCAACGGCGAGCGCACCGGCAATGTGGACGCCGTGACGCTGGCGATGAACATGTACAGCCACGGTGTAGACCCGAAGCTGGACTTCTCCAACATGCCGGAGATCTGCGCCACTTATGAGCGCGTGACCCGGATGCACATTTACGAGCGCACTCCCTATGCGGGCCAGCTGGTGTTTGCAGCCTTCTCGGGCAGCCATCAGGACGCCATCGCCAAGGGCATGGCCTACCGCAAGGAGCACGGCGAGCACCGCTGGACCTGCCCCTACATCCCCATCGACCCGCACGACATCGGCCGCACCTATGATGCCGACGTCATCCGCATCAACAGCCAGAGCGGCAAGGGCGGCATCGGCTTCGTGCTCGAGCAGAACTACGGCTACAACCTGCCCCCGAAGATGCGCGAGGATCTGGGCTACAAGGTCAAGAATGTCTCCGACCACAACCACAAGGAACTGAGTGCAAGCGAGGTGCTCCGCATCTTCGAGGAGAACTTCCTCAACAAGAAAACGCCGCTGTCCGTCGTCGAAGCCCACTTCGCACAGGTCAACGGCATCACCGCCACCGTCACGCTGGACCTGAGCGGTCAGCGCAAAGTGGTCACCTCGGTGGGCAACGGCCGTCTGGATGCCGTGGCCAACGCCATCCAGAGCGCGACCGGCATGGACTTCCATCTGGAAGCCTACTCGGAGCACAGCTTGGATGAAGGCTCCACCTCCCGCGCTGCTTCCTATGTCGGTCTGGCATGGGGCGACGGCAGCATGACTTGGGGCGCTGGCACGGACACCGACATCATCGTGGCCGGCATCAAGGCGCTGGTCAGTGCCATCAACAGCAAATAAGAGGGTTCTTACATTATATATAAGGAGAGAGTATCATGGGAATGACCCTGACGCAGAAAATTTTAGCCGCTCACGCTGGGCTTGCCGAGGTCAAGGCAGGACAGCTCATCAACGCCAAGCTGGACATCGTTCTGGGCAACGACATCACCACGCCCGTTGCCATCAACGAGTTTGAAAAGGCCGGATTCGACGGCGTGTTCGACAAAGAGCACATCGCCATCGTACTGGACCACTTCGTTCCCAACAAGGACATCAAAAGCGCTACGCAGTCCAAACAGTGCCGCGAGTTTGCCAACAAATACGACATCCTCAACTTCTACGATGTGGGCCAGATGGGCATTGAACACGCCCTTCTGCCCGAAAAGGGCATCGTGACCGCCGGTGACTGCGTGATCGGCGCAGACAGCCACACCTGCACCTACGGCGCACTGGGCGCATTCTCCACCGGTGTCGGCTCCACCGACATGGCCGCCGGCATGGCCACCGGCATGGCATGGTTCAAGGTCCCTGCCGCCATCAAATTCGTGCTCAAGGGAAAATTCGGCCCCCGCGTCTCCGGCAAAGACCTCATCCTGCACATCATCGGCCAGATCGGCGTGGACGGCGCACTGTACAAGTCGATGGAGTTCACCGGCCCGGGTGTTGCTTCCCTGACCATGGATGACCGTCTGTGCATCTGCAACATGGCCATCGAAGCCGGTGCAAAGAACGGCATCTTCCCCGTGGACGAGACCACCAAGGCTTACTTGAAGGGCCGCAGCCAGCGCGAACCGGTCTTTTAC
Organism: uncultured Faecalibacterium sp.; assembly: GCA_900551435.1. Lineage (GTDB taxonomy): Bacteria > Bacillota > Clostridia > Oscillospirales > Ruminococcaceae > Faecalibacterium. The sequence continues at coordinate 2,193 of URVW01000061.1, read as the reverse complement.
GAGGCCGACCCGGATGCCGAGTATGAGCAGACCATCGAGATCGACCTCGACCAGCTGGAGCCGACCGTCAGCTATCCGCATCTGCCCGAAAACACCCACCCCGCCAGCGAGGGCAAGGAGATCAAGATCGATCAGGTCGTCATCGGCAGCTGCACCAACGGCCGTCTTGAGGACATGGAAGCCGCTTACAACATCCTGAAGGGCAAGCACATCGCCAAGGGCGTGCGCGGCATCATCATTCCCGCCACCATGGCCGTCTACAAAGAATGCATCCTGCGCGGCTGGACCACCGCCTTCATCGATGCGGGCTGCATCGTCTCCACCCCCACCTGCGGCCCCTGCCTTGGCGGCTACATGGGCATTCTGGCCGAGGGCGAGCGCTGCGTCTCCACCACCAACCGCAACTTCGTGGGCCGCATGGGCCATGTGAAGAGCGAAGTCTATCTGGCTTCCCCGGCTACTGCCGCTGCCAGCGCCCTGACCGGCTACATCACCGACCCGCGCACGGTCTAACAGAGAGGAGAAGCTTCCATGAACAACGCAAATGGTTCTGTTTTCAAATATCCGGATAACGTGGATACCGACGTCATCATTCCGGCCCGCTACCTGAACACCCCCAACGCCAAGGAGCTGGCCGCCCACTGCATGGAGGACATCGACAAAGACTTCGTAAACAAGGTCCACGACGGCGATATCATGGTCGGCGGCTGGAACTTCGGCTGCGGTTCCTCTCGCGAGCACGCCCCTCTGGCCATCAAGACGGCGGGCATCTCGGTGGTCATCGCCAAGAGCTTTGCGCGCATCTTCTACCGCAACAGCATCAACATCGGTCTGCCCATCATGGAGTGCCCGGAGGCTGCGGACGCCATCGCTGCGGGCGATGAAGTGAACGTCGATTTCGACACCGGCGTCATCACCGACAAGACCACCGGCAAGACCTTTCAGGCCGAGCCGTTCCCGCCCTTCATCCAGAAGATCATCGCGGACGGCGGCCTGATGAAATCGCTGACCAAGAAGTAAAGGAGACTCCCCATGGAAAAAAATATCGCTGTCATCTGGGGCGACTGCTCCAGCCCCGAGATCGTGAAGCAGACGCTCCGCGTGCTCGATAAAGTGGCGGAAAAATACGGCCACACCTTCCGCTACACCGACGCTGCCATGGGCGGCGAAGCCATTGACAAATACGGCGACCCGCTGCCCCAGCACGAGCTGGACAAGTGCCTTGCCGCAGACAGCGTTCTGCTGGGCGCCGTCGGCGGCCCCAAGTGGGAGGGTCTGCCCGGAGAGCAGCGTCCCGAAAAGGGTCTGCTCCGTCTCCGCGCGGGCATGGGCCTGTACTCCAACAACCGCCCCGCAAAGATCTGGCCCCAGCTGGCTCCTGCCAGCCCTCTGAAGCCGGAGATCGTGGCACAGGGCATCGATTTCATCATCGTGCGCGAGTTGATCGGCGGCGTGTACTTCGGCAATCACGAGACGCACACCCTGCCCAACGGCGAAAAAGAAGCCATCGATTCCATGCCCTATTCGGAGCACGAGATCGAGCGCATCGGCCGCATTGGCTTTGAGACGGCCCGCAAGCGCCGCAAGAAGCTCTGCTGTGTGGACAAGGCCAACGTCCTCGACACCAGCCGCCTGTGGCGCGCTGTGATGCACCGGCTTCAGGCCGAATATCCCGATGTGGAATACAGCGAGATGTTTGTGGACAACTGCGCCATGCAGATCGTCAAAAATCCGGCTCAGTTTGACGTCATCGTGACCGAGAACATGTTCGGCGACATCCTTTCGGACGAAGCTTCGATGATCACCGGCTCCATCGGCATGATCCCGTCCTCTTCGCTGGGCGACGGCACGCGCGGCCTGTACGAGCCGATCCACGGTTCCGCCCCCGACATCGCGGGCAAGGACATCGTGAACCCCACCGCCTGCATCCTCTCTGCGGCCATGATGCTGCGCTATTCCTTCGGCCTGACCGAGGAAGCCGACGCCATTGAGAATGCCGTGAACAAGGTGCTCGACAAGGGCATCCGCACCGCTGACAACATGAGCGACGGCTGCACCTGTGTGGGCTGCACCGGCATGGGCGACGCAATTTTGGCGGAACTGTAATTTTGAATGCAAAGAAGCCCCTCGGTATTGTGTGAAGTGCACTCCGTCAAGTAGACAGAAAAAATAATATAAGAATTTTGTTCGCCG
>URVW01000060.1 GCA_900551435.1 uncultured Faecalibacterium sp. | reverse complement strand
GAATGCCGGAGATGTTCTACACCGGCGAAGCCATCTGCGCCGACCCCAAGCTGGCCTCCAGCGTAGCCCTCATTACCGATGGCCGTTTCTCCGGTGCAAGCCGCGGCCCGGTCATTGGCCATGTCAGCCCGGAGGCTGCGGTGGGCGGCCCCATCGCTCTGGTGGAAGAGGGCGATCTCATCCAGATCGATGTCCACGCACGGAAGCTGGCCATCGTCGGTGTGAACGGTGAGGAAAAGACGCCCGAAGAGATGGACGCCATCCTTGCAAAGCGCCGCGCGAACTGGAAACCGAAGGCTCCCAAGTATACCAAGGGTCTGTTGAAATTGTATTCGCAACACGCGGTCAGCCCCATGAAGGGTGCTTATATGGAGTAACGAACTCCTTCAGAAAAATTGAAAATGCTGTTTTGAAAATCAACTGCCCAGCGTGATTTTGCTGGACGGCTTTGGAAAGTGCAGCCAAAAATAAAAATGGAGGAACACCTTATGACTGCTGTTGCTACACCCGATGCTGCACGGCTGGTATTTGCTGCCGTGGCAGGGCTTATCCTGTTGCTCGTTCTGATTATCAAATTCAAAATTCACGCAATGATCTCCATTCTGATCGGTGCTGTGGGTATCGGCCTGATGGCGGGGATGCCGCTGTCCGATATCATCGGTTCCGTGAATGAAGGCATTGGAAATACTTTAAAAGGCATCGCCCTTCTGGTGGGCCTTGGCTCCATGTTCGGCGCGATCCTAGAAGAATCCGGCGGTGCGCAGACGCTGGCCGTGACCATGGTGCGAAAATTTGGCGACGAAAAGGCCGCGTGGGCTTTGGGCATCACAGGTCTGGTCATTGCAATGCCCGTTTTCTTCGATGCCGGTCTGATCATCCTGATCCCGCTGGCCTTCTCACTGGCAAAGCGTACGAACCGCTCAGTCCTGTACTATGTGATCCCTCTGCTGGCGGGTCTGGCGGTCGGCCATGCGTTTATCCCTCCCACACCCGGCCCTGTTCTGGTTGCTTCTATGCTGGGTGTGGACCTTGGCTGGGTCATCCTCATCGGTATCTTCTGCGGCATCTTTGCGATGATCGTAGCAGGTCCCATCTGGGGTTCCATCTGCGGCAAAAAGTACATGATTCAGGTTCCGGAACACATTGCACAGCAGGAAGAGATCGATGAAAGCAAGCTGCCCAAATTCGGCACGATCGTTGGCATCATCCTGATTCCGCTGGTGCTCATCATCGCAAACTCTGTGGCAAAAGTCGTGCCCGCCATGGCTGGCATCCAGCCGGTTCTGGCTTTCCTCGGTGAGCCGTTCATGGCGCTGCTGCTGGCGACCATCGCGGCCATGTACCTGCTGGGCACTCGCCACGGCTATTCCAATGCGCAGCTGGAAAAAATTATGACCAAATCGCTGGAGCCCACCGGTATGATCCTGCTGGTGACTGCATGCGGCGGTGTGCTCCGCTACATGCTTCAGAACTCCGGTCTGGGAGATGTGATCGGAAACGCCGTAGCAAACGCAAGCCTGCCGCTGGTTCTGGTGGCATTCATCGTGGCGGCTCTGGTGCGCATCTCGGTCGGTTCTTCCACCGTTGCCATGACCATGGCTGCCGGCATCATCTCTGCCATGCCCGGCATCAGCGAACTCAGCCCGCTGTATCTTGCCTGCGTCACTGCCGCCATCGCGGGCGGCTCCACCGTCTGCTCTCACTTCAATGATTCCGGTTTCTGGCTGGTCAAGAGCCTTGTGGGCATGGACGAAAAGACTACCCTCAAGACCTGGACCATCATGGAAACGCTGGTCGGCGGCGTGGGCTTCCTTGTGGCGCTGGTCATCTCCTTCTTTGCCTGACCGGTAATGGATTCTCCTTCCCGTTGCCGTTCATCGTTCTCCTAATTTTCATTATCTCCTAAAAAATGCAGCCGCTCCGGTTTATGCTTTGCCCGGAGCGGCTGCGTTTATTTTCAATTTGTTCAAAAACCCCACAAAGAAACTCCATTTTTATCCGGTACAATAAGGGTGCAGTCAGGGAGGACGCAGAAAGCTCCTCCTGAAGATGCCATGCAGGCAATGAAAATCCGCGCAGGAAGGCGAAAACCGAAGCGCGGTCCCTTTGAAAACACTGTCCCCCGCTGATGCGAGGCAATAGCCAATGCGGCGGACAGACTACCAACCATCTCCTGACAGCCGCAAATGTTTGGGAGTTCTCATACACAGGCAGCGCCGCTTTCTCCTCCTTTCCACGGCGCTGCCTGTTTTTGCATCTTACGAAAAAATCCTCTGCGTTTTGGGGTCACCCAGACGCAGAGGATTTTTGCTTATTTGGTTTTGAGCGGCCGTCGGGCGTCGAGCGCGTTCGCGATGCGGAACGCGGCATAGCCGATCAGGCTGCCAAAGACGGCTCCGGCCAGTACATCGGAGGGGAAGTGGACGTACAGATACAGCCGGGTGAATGCGATAAAGACGCAGAGTGCGATGGCGTAAGGAGCCAGCTTGTTTTTGGTGTAGAGCAGCGGGGTCGCCGCCGAAAAGGCCGACGCGGTGTGACCGGACGGGAAAGACCATCCGCCCGGACGCGGTACGAGGATGGAAACGGACGCGTCGAGGTCACAGGGGCGGGGACGGGCCACGAGCGGCTTGATGCCCCGGTCGCAGAGGATGAAATAAAGGATCAGCCCCAGCGCCATCATTGCGCCGGTCTTTCGGGTCCGGCGGAAGAGCAGCAGGACCGCCGTGAACACGATCCATAGCTCTCCGTGTGCCCCGGCGTAGTTCAGAAAGACCGCAGCCGCATCCATGAGCGGGGTGTGGAGAGTCTGAAGAAACCGGAGAAAGGAAAACTCAACTGCCATAGGGCGGCTCCTTTAACGGAAATCCCGCAGACGGCTGGCGGGCAGCTTCGCTTTCAAAAAGTTCCAGATGGGGTCCAGCTCGTCGTTGACGAGATAGGCCTGATTCTGCTGGACATAGAGATAGATGGCGTCCGGCGTGCGGTAGGCGATGTGAAGCTCCTGCCACGGATACTGATGGGACGGCGCGGGTTTGTCCTGCTCGCCCGCCATCCAGACCGAAAGGCCGTTCTCATCCAACAGCAGCCGGTAAAAAGGCCGGGGAAGTCCCAGCTTTTTGATGTTGGCACGCAGATTATGGAAGAAGGTGTAGAAGTAGACCGCCGGGACGCCCAGCGCGACCACGGCCAGAACGATGGCCAGCAGCGCTGCACCTTCCCGCTGGCCGACCTGCGACAGGCAGATGCCCGAAAAGACCAGCAGAATGACCGTGAACAGCAGAGGCCGCTGCCAGCGCTTGTTGTGGCGGAACAGATCGAACGCGGCAAATTTGTGGAACGATCCGGCGTCCATCGTGATGGAAACTTGAAGGGGCTGCGACATGGTAAACCACTCCTTTTTAGGCATAGTACCATATTTTTTTCAAACAAGCAAGCGGAATCTTGCGCAAATGCCCTAAACCGTGGTAGAATGAGACGATTCGTGGATAAAAAATTTTGCCGGGGAGGGACCATCGTGCATCGACAAAGCACGCTCAAGCAGCGCATGACCTTTTGTCTGCTGGCGTTTTTTGCGGCCTTGGCTGCGCAGATCTTTTTGAGCTTTTATCAGTCCGGAACGGTCCTGCGGGAGCTGGATGACCAGATGGGCAACTTCAACGCCATCAGCCGGTTTCAGGGCGGTGTAGAAAAGAGCATCACGGCGCTCAGTGACTACCGCTGGGAGTACGGCGACGCCGACGAGCTGATGAGCGAGCTGGACAGTGCCTTTTCGGTGACGAATGCGTGGCTGTGGCGGATCGACAGCGGGCTGGACACCGTGAGCGAGGAGCAGTATCTTCTGTACAGCGCGGTCAGCACGACCTACAAGAGCTATACGGCGCTGGTCAATGAGCTGGTCGAGCAGATCGCGGCGGGCGAGGACGCCCAAGCGGCACAGCTCTATTATCAGAAAGTATCGCCCTGCGGCGGATATCTGCGGCAGTACGCCCAGCAGCTGCTCAACACGGCCATCGCCGATGCACAGGGGACTTACACCACCGTTTCAGACCTGAGCACCCGGGTCAAATGGGCGCAGACGATCGTGGTGGTGCTCTGCTTAGGGCTGGGCTGCGTCATGGCATGGTCGCTGATGCGGCTGCTGACACCGGTGCAGCAGATGATCGGCGCTTCGCAGGAGATCATCCGCGGAGAGCTGGAAACGCCGGATATCCCGGTCCCGCGGCAGGACGAGATGGGACGTCTGGCCGATGCCTTTAACCGGATGAAGCACTCGATGGCCCAGCAGGTGAACACCCTGCGGGAAAAAAGCGAGATGGAACAGGCGCTCCACCAGCAGAAAACACAGGCGCTGGAACTGCAGAACCGGATGGAGCGGAGCCGTCTGCAGCAGCTTCGAAGCCAGATCGACCCGCATTTCCTGTTCAACACCCTGAACGTCATTCTGCAGACGGCAGGGCAGGAGACGGCCTACCGGACTCAGGCGCTCATCACGGCGCTCAGCCATCTGCTGCGGTACAGCCTGATGAGCAACGATGAACAGGTCCCGCTCTCCCGCGAGGTGCGGATCGTGGACGAATACTACTCCATCTACCACGTCCGCTTCGGTGAGCGCATCCGGATGGAGTGGCGCATCTCGGATTCCCTCGACCTGACCGAAACGATGGTCCCGTCGTTCATTTTGCAGCCTATCGTGGAGAATGCGTTCAAGCACGGCATCGCGCCCAAAGAAGAGGGCGGCCGGGTGCGCATCCGGGTCAATCCGCTGCGGGAAAAGGGGCTGCTTTATATCAGCGTCTGCGACAACGGCGTGGGCATCGCACCGGAACGGCTTCGGGAGCTGAAAACGGCGCTGGGCCAGCCGGGAGAGCGCTGGGAGCATATCGGCATTTACAACGTTGCGGCACGGCTGCGGCTGCTGGACAAGCGCTGCCGGCTGGAAGTCCGCTCGCGGCAGAACTGGGGCACGGCGGTCAGCCTGTACCTGCCCCTTGTGGAATGGACAGAGGAGGACTTGGATGATGATTCGCCTGTTGATCGCGGATGATGAACGGCTGGAACGCGAAGCGCTGGTGGACATGGTGTCCCGGCGGTTCGTGGAACATGAGATCGTGACGGAAGTGGCGGAGAATGGCCGGAAAGCAGCGGATACGGCCATCCTGTGGGGTGCGGACCTGATCCTGATGGACATTGAGATGCCCGGGATGAACGGTCTGGATGCGGCCCGCGCGGTGCTGGCCCAGCGCCCGAGCTGCCGCGTCATCTTCGTCACCGCCTACAGCCTGTTCCAGTATGCCCACGAGGCGGTGCATCTGGGGGCCTGTGATTATCTGCTCAAGCCGGTGGACCCGGACGAACTGGAAGCGTCCATCCGCCGCGCCATCCGGCAGGTGGAAGCGGAACGGAGGCTGGAAGCACTGGCCCCGGTCCAGCAGGAGCCGGAACCGGAACTGTCCGCGCCGGAAGCCGAAGAAGCGCCCCATGCCGAGAGCGAGAACAGCCAGACGGCCTTGGTCATGGCCCATGTGCGGCGGTATCTCGAGGACAACTATATGTTCGATATCTCGCTGGACAGCGTGGGGGAGATCCTGCACATCAGTCCGGCGTATCTGTCAGCGCAGTTCAAGAAATATCAGAAGATGAACTTCCTCGACTGCCTGACCGAACTGCGCATCAATGCGGCCAAGGAGCTGCTGAACGACCCCTTCCGCTCGTCGGCAGAGGTGGCCTCGATGGTGGGCTATGAGGACGCCAGCTATTTTGCCCGTGCGTTCAAAAAGCGGACCGGCGTGACGCCCACCCAGTACCGCAAACAGGCCGTCAAAGCGGCCAAGGAGCCGAAGCCGGAGGGGGTCCTGTGAGCGGGCGGTGCTTCACCCGGCGGCAGGTGCTGACGGCAGCGGGAGCAGCGGCGCTGGGATTGTGCGGCTGCCAGAAGCAGGAAGTCGAAGACCCAAAACCGGAGCTCATCCTGCGCTATGCTGAGAACCAGCCGGAGGATTACCCCACCACACAGGCGGCGCTGGCCTTTGCGGGCCTTGTGAACGAGCAGACGGATGGCCGGGTCAAGGTGGCGGTGTACAGCGGCGGCGAACTGGGTGCAGAACAAAGCGTCATCGAGCAGATGCAGTTCGGCGGCATCGATTTCGCCCGCGTCTCCCTGAGCCAGCTGGCGGAGTATATCCCCGCTCTGAGCATTCTGCAGCTGCCCTATCTCTACGAGGACGCTGACCAGATGTGGCGGGTACTGGATGGCGGCATCGGCGACGACTTTCTGGCCCTGCTGGATGAGATGAATCTTGTGGGGCTGTCGTGGTTCGACGCCGGTGTGCGAAGCTTCTATACCCGTGAAAAGGTGACGAGCTTGGAACAATTACAGGGTCTGACCCTCCGCGTGCAGGAGTCCGACATGATGAGCAAGATGATCGTGGACCTCGGCGCACGGGCGGTTCAGGTGGTGTACAGTCAAGTGTATGCGGCTCTCCACAACGGCCAGATCGACGGGGCCGAAAACAACTGGCCCAGCTATGAGGCCATGAGCCATTATGAAGTGGCCCCGTTCTTTTTGCAGGACGAGCACACCCGTGTTCCGGAGATTCAGCTGGCCAGCGTTGCCGCCATCGAAAAGCTGAAAGCTGTGGACCCGTCCTTCCCGGAGGTCCTGCGCACCTGTGCGCGGGAGTCTGCCCGCACCGAACGGCGGCTCTGGGCCGAACGGGAAGCCCGCAGCGAAAAGGACCTGCGGGAGTGGGGCGTGGAAGTGACTACCCTTTCCGACGCCGAAAAACAGAAGTTCCGCGCCGCTGTCCAGCCGCTGTACAACCAGTTCGCCGATCAGGCCGAACTTCTGGAACAAATTCAAAAAAGCTGAAATAGAAGGAAAAATCCAAGTTGTTGTGGATGTTGTGCAAAAGAACTCGTTTTGAATTGTGCAACTAATACAAAAGAAGTCGTCACATTTTTTCAAAAAACAGGACATTTTTTGAAACCCCTTGTCCGACCTAAAAAATTTTGCTAAAGTGTGAACAGTGAATGAACGACAGCACGGGTCCTGTGCAGGAGGTGCTGTCCGGAGAAACATTTAGGAGGATTTATTATGAAAAAGATCACTCGTCGCAGCTTCCTCGCAGCCGCTGGTGTTTCCGCCGCTGCTCTGGCCCTGACCGCTTGCGGTGGCTCTTCCAACAGCACCGCCGCTTCTTCGACTGCCGCTTCTACTGCTGGTGATGCTGCTGCCGCTGCTTCCGATCCCAAGGTGACTCTGGTCTACGCCGAAGTCAACCCGCTGGATACCATCGTTGGCCAGACTGCGACCCACTTCAAGGAGAAGGTCGAAGAGCTGACCGGCGGTTCCGTCGTCATCGATGTTCAGGCTTCCGGCGTTCTGGGTTCTGAGAACGACGTTCTGGACGCGATCCTGGGCGGCTCCACTTCCATCGATATGAGCCGTATCTCCGCTTTCGCACTGACCAGCTACGGCTGCAACAAGTCCAAGCTGCTGTCCATCCCCTTTACTTTTGAGAACCGCGCACACTTCTGGAACTTCGCAAACAGCGATCTGGCTCCGGAGTTCCTGAACGAGCCGCAGGAGCTGGGCCTTCCCGTCCGCGGCATCTTCTACGGCGAAGAGGGCTTCCGTCACTTCTTCACCGTCAAGCCCGTTTCCGGCATTGAGGATTTCAAGGGCCTGAAGCTCCGCGTGTCCAACGACCCCGTCATGAACGGCATGGTCGAGGGTCTGGGTGCAAACCCGACCGTCGTTTCCTTCGGTGAGCTGTACAGCGCTCTGCAGACCGGTGTTGTCGATGGCGCAGAGCAGCCCATCGCAAACTACAAGTCCAACGCCTTCCCCGAAGTTGCAAACAACCTGATCCTCGACGGCCACACGCTGGGCGCAATTCAGGCTGTCATCACCGACAACGCTTGGGCAAAGCTGAGCGAGAACCAGCAGGCCGCCATCATGGAGGCCGGCGCTGACACCCAGAAGTTCAACGCAGACCTGTCTGAGAGCGCTGAGAACAAGGTCCTGGATGAGCTGAAGTCCTCCGGCTGCAATGTGGTCGATGTTCCCGATAAGGCTCCTTGGCAGGAAGCTTGCGCAAAGGTCATCAGCGACAACACCTCCGATCAGGCTGAGCTGTATCAGAAGCTGCTGGATATGAAGGCATAAGCTGCCCCTTGAGCGCCTACAAGCTGTAAGATCCCCGGCGGGCCGTGACGGGAGTTCCCCCCGCCAGTCCGCCGGGTTTTTGTTAGGAGGAATGAACATGCCGAAAATCTTTACCACACTGGATAAGATCAAACCGGCCTACGACATTACCTATAAAGTGGTGCTGTTCATCTGCAAGATCCTGCTGATCGCAGATATCGCCATCACCACGATGTCGGTCATTGGCCGCTACGTTCCCTTCATCCCGGACCCCGCTTGGTCGGAAGAAGTGGTCCTGACCTGCATGAGCTACATGGCCGTTCTGAGCGCTGCACTGGCCATCCGCCGCGGCGCGCACATCCGGATGACCGCATTTGACGTCTACCTGCCCAAGACCGTTCTGAAGTGCTTGGACATCCTCGCCGATGTGGCGGTGTTCGCACTGGGCGTCATCATGCTGGTGGTCGGCTGGAACTATGCCACCACGCTGGGCGGCCGCGGCTTCTATGTCTCGATGCCTTGGCTGAGCCGCTTCTGGATGTACTTCCCGGTTCCGCTGGCCGGCGTTGCCATGATCGTCTTTGAGATCGAGTCGATCTACAACCACATCAAGAGCTTTTTTGTAAAGGAGGAGAAGTAAGATGACAGTTCAAACACTGGCGATCCTTGTCCTTCTGGTCAGTTTCTTTGTCATGATCTTCCTGCGGTTCCCCATCGCGTATGCAGTCGGCCTGTCCAGCGTGTTCTGTCTGCTGGTGCAGGGTCAGGCGCTGACCGATGTCTGCCGTCTGATGGTCAAGGGCATTTCGTCCTTCAGCCTGATGGCTGTTCCGTTCTTCATCACGATGGGCGTCCTGATGGGCTCCGGCGGCATCTCCGAAAAGCTGATCGCGCTGGCTGATGCCTGTGTCGGCTGGATGCGCGGCGGCATGGCCATGGTCAACATCGTGGCTTCCTACTTCTTCGGCGGCATCTCCGGTTCTGCTTCGGCCGATACCGCATCCATCGGCTCCATCATGATCCCCATGATGGTCGATCAGGGTTACGACGCCGACTTCTCCACTGCTGTTACCATCACTTCTTCCTGCGAAGGTCTGCTGGTCCCGCCGAGCCATAACATGGTCATTTACGCCACCACGGCGGGCGGTATCTCGGTCGGCAGCCTGTTCCTCGCCGGTTATCTGCCGGGTGCTCTGCTGGCCATCGTCCTGATGGTCGGCTCCTACATCATCTCCGTCAAGGAGAATTACCCTAAAGGCTCTCCGTTCAGCATCAAGGGCTTCATTAAGCAGCTGGGCACGTCCATCTGGGCGCTGGCTGCGGTCATCATCGTGGTCGTCGGCGTTGTCGGCGGTGCATTCACGGCGACCGAGTCCGCTGCGATCGCCGTTATCTACTCGCTGTTCGTTTCCGTCTTTGTCTATAAGGGACTGGATTGGAAGGGCGTCTGGCACGCTCTGGACGAGTGTGTGAACACTCTGTCCATCGTCCTGATCCTGATCGCGACTTCTGCAGTGTTCGGCAACTGCCTGACCATGCTGCATGTGCCCGATCTGGCCGCAAACGCCATCACCAGCGTCACCGATAACCCCTATATCATCGCCCTGCTGATCGACCTGATCATTCTGGTGCTGGGCTGCATCATGGATATGGCTCCCATCATCCTGATCGCGACCCCCATCCTGCTGCCCATCGCGACCTCCATTGGCATCGACCCCATCCAGTTCGGTATCATCGTGGTCCTGAACTGCGGCATCGGTCTGCTGACTCCCCCGGTCGGCGCGGTCCTGTTCATCGGTTCTGCCGTGGCAAAGCGCCCCATGGAGAAGGTCGTCAAGGCGACTCTCCCGTTCTATCTGTGCATGTTCATCGCGCTGATCCTGCTGACCTTCATCCCCGACATCAGCCTTGCGATCCCCAAGCTGCTGGGCGGCTACGTCAGCCCCATCACCAACCCCTTGGGACCGGTGTTCATCCACTAAATCGTCATTCTCTCCTCTTCTCCACAATGGTATAGAATGCAGAGCAAGACCCTCGGTTCGCCGGGGGTCTTGTTCTTTGTGCGGGACTGTGGTATGCTGGCAGAAACGAAAGGACGGGACCACATGAAACGAAAATGGGATTGGAAAAACGCCGCGATGGGCGCGCTTCTCTTTGGAATGGGAATGGCGCTGGGGCTGGCGGCGGTCATCGACCTGCACGAGCGGGTCCAGACGCAGGGCTTTGGGGGCTATCTGTTCTCGGTGGCATGGCTGGCCGTGGCGGCGGTGCTGGCGGTCTATGGGCAGATCATCCTGCACGAGGGAGGGCATCTGGTCTGCGGTCTGGCGACCGGGTATCGGTTCGTGTCGTTCCGCATCGGGAGCTGGATGCTCCAGCGCGCGAACGGAAAATTCTGCATCCGCAAAATGACCCTTGCGGGGACTGGCGGGCAATGTCTGCTGGCCCCGCCGCCGCTGGTCGATGGCAAAATGCCCTATCTGCTCTATAACCTCGGCGGGCCGCTGGCGAACCTGCTCACGGCGGTGCTCTGCGCGTGGGGAATGTACTTTTGCCGGGAAGTGTGGGGTCTGCGGGTGCTGTTTCAGCTGTCTGCCCTTGTGGGGGTCGGGATGTTCCTGACCAACGGCATCCCGCTGCAATGCAACGACGGCGCAAATGCCCTCGCGATGAGTAAGGACCCGGCGGCGGTGCGCTCGCTGTGGGTGCAGCTGAGCGTCAACGCCCAACAGGCCGAGGGTGTCCGGCTGAAGGACATGCCGGAGGAATGGTTCGCCCTGCCCGCAGAAGCCGGATTGCAGAACAGCATGACGGCGGTGCTGGCCGTTCTGTGTGAGAACCGCTGGATGGATGAGCACCGCTTTGACGAAGCCGCCGCCCTCATCGATCGCCTGAACGAAATGCCGAACGCCATCCTGCCGCTCCATCGGGAGCTTTTGCTGTGCGACCGGCTGTATCTGGCACTCCTGCGGGGCGAGGATGCCTTTGCGTGGCTGGCGGAGTGGGAAACGAAGGAGATGCACCAGTTCCGGAAGCAGATGGCGGACTTCCTCGGCGTTCTGCGAACGGAATATGCGGCCGCGCTCCATGCGGGCGATGCCCAAGCCGCCGCGCAGTTCCGCGAACGCTTTGAACAGCGCAGCAAGAGCTACCCGTACCCGGCAGAAGTGCAGTCGGAGCGGGAGCTGCTGGACCTGCTGCCCCGTCAATAAAAAGACTGCCGCCTTTCGTTCCGGTGCGAAGGGCGGCAGTTCCTTTTATATTACATTATTATAGAAGAAGCTTTCTCAAAGTGACCTCGCGAAGGCCGGACAGCTTGTCGGGCCAAGTGTGGAGCTCGTTCAGGCGGCGGAGAAATTCGGCAGGGGACAGGCCGTTTTGTGGGCAGGAAAGCATGACATTGCGTGTAAACAGATGAATTTTGTCCGAACTGGAATAAAAAATCAGTTGAACGTGCCCCCGGAATAGGGCAAACAGCGCCGTGCGAAGCTCCCGGGAGCCGAACAGCGGGACAAGGTCGCTTTCTTTCAACAATAAAACGTCTGCCTGTGGAAAAAACAGCTGTGCCGTCTCGCGGAGAGAAACGCTTTCCGGCCAGAAAGCCGCCGCCTGTGCCAACTCGGGAGCATAGCAGACGAATGCGCCGTGGTCCCGCGCGGCGGCGATGGCTTTCAGATGGGTCATCCGGATGGGGGCATCCAGCAGACAGGCCGAGGAAAAACAGAGCGCAAAGGCGTCCTGAAACCGGGAAGCGTCCAGCTGTTCCGGCGCGTAGAGCAGTTCAGACGAGGGCGCACGGTACACGAGCGGCTCACCCGCTTCGCCCGAAAAGACCACCGGCGTGCGGGCGGAAGCCGTGAACGCGAGCTGGGTGCAGTCAACGCCGCGGGCGGCAAGGTGCGCCGCCAGCTTGCGGCCGAACGGCTCTGCGCCCAGCTGGGAGAGGAGCACGGCATGTCCGCCCTGCGCGGTGTAGTCAAGGCAGAACTCTGCCGCCCAGCCGCCGACATGGACCCGGAATGCCTCGGCCAGTTCCGGCGCGGTGTCAGCGGACAGCTCCAGCCACGCTTCGCCCAAGCAGAACAGCGGCTTTTCGGCCATGATGCTCCCTCCCCTCAAAAATCAAAATCGGCTTCCAGTATACACCCTGTAAAAGTGGTTCGTCAACGATTTTTTCTCTTGACATTTCTCATAAAGCTGTGCTAAACTGACGAGCTAGTGCAAGAAATCAGAGAAAGGGAGCTTTATGGACCTCACAAAACAGTTTTTTAAGTATGTGTCGCAGAATATTTTCGGTCTGCTGGGCACATCGTGCTATATTCTGGCGGATACTTATTTTATCGCACAGGCGGCGGGAACCGACGGCGTGACCCTGCTGAACCTCTGTCTGCCAGTGTATAACTTCATCTTCGCTATCGGCTCGATGGTCGGCCTTGGCGCGGCGACCCGCTACGCCATCCTGCGGGCGCAGGGCGACGAGCGGGCACAGCGCTTTTTCTCGAATGCGTTGTTCTGCGCGTGCATCCTTGCCGTGCCGTTCATGCTGGTGGGCGTGTTCAGCCCGGACGGCTTGCTTCGGCTGATGGGCGGCGATGCGGGCATCGTGGCGCTGGGCGAGAACTACGCCCGCATTTTCCTGCTGTTTGCGCCCTTCTTCATGTGCAACTACGTCGTGTCGTCCTTCGTCCGCAACGACGGCGACCCCTCGCTGGCGATGGTAGCGACCCTGAGCGGAAGCCTGTTCAACGTTGTGTTCGACTACATCTTCATCTTCCCGATGGGCCTTGGTTTGCCGGGTGCGGCGCTGGCAACGGCCATTTCGCCGATCCTGAGCATCGCCATTTGCAGTCGGCACTTCTTCAAAAAGGAGAACACCATCACCTTCGTGCGGAAAGAGCCGTCGGTCCGGCTGCTGGCCCAGAGCTGTCAGCTTGGCATCTCCGGCTTTGTTGGCGAGATGTCCTCGGGCGTGACGACCACGGTGTTCAACTTCCTGCTGCTCCGTCAGGCGGGCAACGTGGCCGTCGCGGCCTATGGCGTCATCGCGAACTTCGCGCTGGTGGCGACCGCCATCTTCAACGGCGTGGCGCAGGGCGCACAGCCGCTGGTCAGCAAGTGCTACGGCAAAAATGAGATGGCCGGGGCCAGAAAGCTGTTGCTTCTCGGCTGCGGCACGGCGCTGGGTCTGGCCGCTCTGCTGTACGCGGGCGTGTTCGGCTTTACCGATGTGCTGGTGTCGGTGTTCAACAGCGAAAATTCGGCTCTGATGGCGGAATACGCCCACAACGGAATGCGCATCTACTTTGTGGGCTACTTCTTCGCGGGCTGCAACATCGTGGCAGCGGGCTATCTGGGCGCAGTCAACCGTCCGGTAGAAGCGTCGGTCACGTCAATCAGCCGCGGCATGGTGGCCATCGTGGCCTGTTCGCTGGTGCTCAGTGCGCTGTTCGGCATGAACGGTGTCTGGGCGGCGTTCCCGGCCTCGGAGGCCATCACGGCGGCGCTGACCCTCTTCCTGCTCAAGCGGAAGCAGCCGAAGCACCTATGAAAAAAGCCGGGAAAGCTCCCGGCAGTTTACATCAAATATAAAGCGCCTGTTCCCGCTGGCTCTCGGCGGGAGTGAGGGGGCGCATCGATTGACCGGCCATAGCCCGCCACTGTGCGGGGGATTGGCCGGTCTCTTTTTTGAAGACGCGGCAGAGGTAGTTCGCGCCTGAAAAGCCGCACAGGCTGGCGATGACGTCCAGCGTGTATTCGCGGTGGAGCAGCAGCCGCATGGCCGCTTCGATGCGGACGGTGGTGAGATAGCGTCCCGGCGGGACGCCGACAGCGGCGGTGAAGGTGCGGACGAGGTGGCTCTTGGAGACGCCCAGCCGTTCGCTCAGTTCCTCGACGCCGTAAAGGCCCGCGTAATTCTGGCGGATGTCCTCGATGGCGGCAGTGACCAGCGGCGGCAGGGCCGGTGCGGCGCTGTCCGCACCCGAAAGCTCACACAGCAGGGCAAAGGCCAGCTGGCTGGCCGAACGGCTGTGGTGTTCCGGCTGTTCGGCGTCGGCTTCGGCGGCAAGACGGCCCATCAGCTCGGCGGCGGCAGGGCAGGTCTCGCCCCGCGCGAGAAAGGGCAGCTCTGTCAGCCCTGCCAGAAACTGCGATGCGGCCTGTCCGGTCAGCTGGACGCAGAGCAGATGGCATTCGCCCTCCGGCTGAAGGGCCAGCGGGGCGCGGCTGAGAACGAGATGACCGGCAGGGACGCTTTGGGGCGGCAGGATGAGGGCTGAACCCGCCGCCGACGGCCCGAATGCGGGCAGGGAAGCGGTGCATTTTCCGCTGGAAACAAGGCAGACCCAAAGCCCTTCGCCCGCCAGCGTGAGCGGGGCTTCCGGCTGCAAGTCCCGCACCGAAGCCAGCGCTGCGGTGGTGCTCCAATCGAAAATCAATATCTGACACCTCAAATCAATAAAATGCTATTTTATATCACTAAATAATCTGTTATTATAATACCAACGAGAACGTGCATCGTCAAGATGCCGGAACATAAATGATTTTTAATGGAGGCAAATGACCTATGGCTTCGATTAGCTGCCAGCATATCTACAAGATCTATCCGGGCGCTACCGCTCCTTCTGTCACCGACTTCAACCTGGAGATCCAGGATAAGGAGTTCATCATCTTCGTCGGCCCCT
>URVW01000059.1 GCA_900551435.1 uncultured Faecalibacterium sp. | reverse complement strand
GTGGCTCCCCTGCTAGGGGAGCTGGCATTGCGAAGCAATGACTGAGAGGTTCGTTACGAGACAGCGCTTTTGAAAAAAACTTCCAAACCCGAAAGGCTTTCACTGAGAGGTTCGCTGTGTGACAACGCTCTTCAGTTAGCGGTATGGTCAAGAGGGGTCACCTCCACAGTCCTTCCCCCTAAATTCTCATAGATGCGGTGGGAGACGGACAGCACCGTGCGGCCCGCCGAGGCGCGGCGCAGGGCTTCGAGGACGCGGGCTTCGGTCTCGGCGTCCAGATTGGCCGTGATCTCGTCCAGCAGCAGCACGGCGGGGTCGGCGGCGGCGGCGCGGGCGATGGACAGCAGCTGCCATTCGCCCTGCGAGAACATGCCGTCGGTGCAGACGGTGTCATAGCCGTCGGCGAGGGACCGGATGGCGGCATCGATGCCGGCCAGCTGGGCGGCGGCTTCGGCCATTTCCCGGGTGATGTTCGGGTCGCCCAGCGTGATCTGCTCCAGCACCGTTCCCGGCACGCGGGCGAAGTGCTGCTCCACACAGCCGATGCAGGTGCGGCGCTCGGCGTCGGTGATGCGGGCGACGTCCACGCCGCCGATGGTCACCGTGCCGCTCTGCGGCGGGTACAGGCCCAGCAGAAGCTTGAACACCGTGCTCTTGCCCGCGCCGGTGCGGCCCACCAGCGTGACCTGCTCGCCCTGCTTGACGGTCATCGAAAAATCACACAGCACCGGCTTTTCGCCGTAGCCGAAGGTCACATGCGACAGCTCCACGTCGCCGCGGGCGGGTTCCTTGCGGGCGGCGGGAAGGGTGCGCTCGGGCTGGGCGAGGAAGGCGTCGATCCGCTTGACGCCCGCCATGGCCGACTGGATGGTCTGAATTTCCATACCGAGGCTCTCGATGGGGGCGAAGATGCGGGAGATGTAGTTGATGACGGCCACCGACATGCCGACCGACATGCCGAACAGGGTCAGGATGGCGGCATTGCCCGACGCCGACAGGAGCATCACGATGCCTACGACGACCGCGTTCAGCACCAGCACCACCGGCGAATAGATGGCGTCATAGAAGTTGGTGCGCTCCATGGCGGCATAGCCCGCGCCGATGCAATCATCGTAGCGGCGCTCCCGGTAGCTTTCCAGCCCCAGCGCGCGGATGGTGCGGATGTTGTGCAGCGTCTCCGGGACCTGCCCCGAAACGGCGGCCACGGCGCGGCGGTTGTCGAGCTGGGCAGCCAGCATCCGCTTCTGCACATGGCGGGTGAACACCGCGAACAGCGGCAGCACCAGCAGCAAAATCAGCGCAAGACCGGGATTTTTGACCGCGATGACCGCCAGAATGGACAAAATGCGGCATGCATCGGCCACCATGCTGATGATGCCGGAGGTGAACAGCGCTTCCACGGTGTCCACATCGCCCGAAAAGCGGGACGCGACCTCACCGGGGTTCTGGGCCACCAGCGTGCTGGCGGGCAGATGGGTCAATTTTTGCGACATCTCCGAGCGCAGGGCGTGGGTCATTTTCTGGCCGAAGAGGACCAGCAGACTTTCCTGCGCCGAGGAGAGCGCCCCTTCCAGCGCGAGACTGCCAAAGTAGGCCAGCACGGCCCAGAGGGTCAGCGGGATGCCGGCGGTCAGGCCGTCGATGATGCGGGCCAGCAGCAGCGGCGGCAGCAGCGAGGCCCCCACCGACGCCGCCACACACAGCAGCGTGCCCGCCGTAAGAAGATGGTGTGCCGCCGCAGCCATTTTGAGCGCGGTGAACACGCCGTTATTCTGCTGTTTCATGAAGCTTCCCTCCTGCCTGGCTCTCGTACAGCTGGCGGTAGACCGGGATCGACGCCATCAGCGCGTCGTGCGTGCCAACGGTGGGTTTGCCGCCGTCCAGAAAGACCACCTGCTGCATCTGCGGGAAGTGGTACAGACGGTGCGAGATGAGGAACACGACCTTATCTTTGGCGTAATCCTGTAAGTTTTGGAACACGACATCCTCGGTCTTGCGATCCAGCGCCGAGAACGGGTCGTCCAGCACGAGGAACGGACGCGGGTGCGCCAAGGTGCGCGCCAGCGCCAGACGCTGGGCCTGACCGCCCGACAGCCGTGTGCCGCTGCTGCCGATGACGGTGTCCAGCCCGTGCTCCATCGCCAGCACCTCGTCCTTGAGGGCGGCGGCGGACAGGTACGGCAGCGGGTCCTGCGCGCTGCCGCAGAGAACGTTGTTCTGCACGGTGTCGGCGCTCAGTTCGGGGTCATGGCCCAGATAGCCGACGGTGGCGGAGATCTCCCGCGCCGAAAGGTCCGAGAACTCCCGCCCGCCGAACTTCGCCGAGCCGCCATAGGGAGCCTCACACAAAAAGACTCTGCCCAGCGTGGATTTTCCGCACGCGACCGGGCCGGTGATGCCGATGATGTCGCCCGGGTGCGCCGTCAGCGACAGGCCCGCGAAGATGGGGTCCCCGCCATACGCAAAGGAAAGGTCCGTCAGAGTGATGTCCTGCGCCGCCGGGACGTTCAGCGGTTCCAGCTGCTCCGGCTGCTTCATGAGCGGCTTGATGCGCTTCCACGAGACTTCGGCTTTCTGGACCGCATTGAACAGCTTTGCCACCTTGGACGATTTGACCACCAGCTTGGTGAAGCAGGACAGGAAGGTGGTGAAGGCCGCGATGTCCCACGCACGCCAGCCGGTCCCCAGCACGTTCTTTGCGCCGAACCACAGGATGAACAGCACCCCGGCTTCGGACGCAGCCAGATAGAGCGGCGGCAGCGCCGACTGCCACACGTTGTTCCGCACGGCGGTGGTCTCGTAGCGGCCCAGCGCTTCCTCGTACTTCTCCACGCGGGCGTCCTCGCAGCCGTAGATGCGGTAGGTGACGGCGTTCTGGGCGCGGTCGAGGGTGGCGGCGCTCAGCGCACCGGCCGCTTTTTTGTAGGCCGCACCGGCCCGCTGGACCGGCTTTTTCATCCACGCCGCGCAGACATACGAGAACGGCGTGAACAGCAGACTGAGCAACGCCAGCCGCCAGTCGTAGACCAGCAGCATGACCACATAGCCCGCCAGCGCCACGCCGGTGTCGAAAATTTCGGTGGTGAATTTGCGCATTCCCTCCACGCAGTCGTCCACGTCGGAGATGGCTTTGGTCATCAGCTCACCCGCACCCTCGTGTTCCAGCGCGGCGCGGCTCTGGCGCACCAGATTGGCGTAGAGGATGCCCTTCATCCGGCGGTTGATGTTGTTGGCGAAGCGGCGCACATAGAACCGCTTGACGAACCGCGACGCCTGAACGATGAGGGTCACCACGGCATACGCCAGCACCAGCATCGCCATTCTGGCCGCCGTCTCGCTGCCGCCGAGGATGTCGGCAAGGCACTGGGCCAAGCGGCCCTCGAACCACGGCGCGGCCAGCAAGCCGATGTTATACACAAGGCCCGACAGCGTGACGAACGCCAGCGGGAGCCACTCGACCTTAAAATAGGAAAGCACCCGGTCCGGGCGGAAGGCTTTTTCAGGTCTCATCGGTGTGCTCCCCTCCTGCGGCGTTCCGGAGGTGCGGGAAGCCCGCACGGCTCTCGGTCTTGGAAACGACATACAGCTTGTTCAGCATGGCCGCGAAGGCGGCGGCTTCGTCCTCGGTGAGGGCGGCGGTCAGGTACTCGTAAAACGACGCCTCGACCTCGGCCTTCGAGGACTTCAGACGCTCGGCCTTTTCAGTCGGGAACAGAAGCTGGCTGCGCCGGTCGTTGGGCGCGTCCTCGCGGACGAGGTAGCCCTTCGCTTCCAGATTTTTGGTCCGCCGCGCGATGGCGGCTTTGTCCGCGTGCAGAAGCTCGGCCAGCTGGGCCTGGGTACAGCCCGGATGATGCCGCACCGCGTGGATGAGGTCGATCTCGGCCGTGCCGACGCCCTCTTCCCGCATCGTGAGCAAAACCAGCTTCTCCGCTTCGCGCGCGATCTTGGTGATCTTTCGCTGCGTGATATCCATAGATGCCTCCGGATGGTCGAGAAGATGTAGATACATCGTTGTAGGTACAACTATTGTAGCATAGAACTGACGGATGTCAATAGCCCTCTCAGTCAAAGCCTTCGGCTTTGCCAGCTCCCCCAGAGGGGGAGCCACTGGCGTGCCGGTTTTGGCTGTGCTGGATGAATTGAGTTTTTCGAAACCTAAAAAGAAAGTGCTCCGCTGTCTTGGCTGACATCATCTGTACGAAATCTCTTTGGCAGAGCGTAGTTTAGATGCCGTTTGCCTAGGCAGCGGAGCACGATTGTTTACGAAAGATAAAACTTTCAGCGTCCAGCAGGGGTCACCCGACCTGCCAAAGGCTCCCCCTCTGGGGGAGCTGGCGAGCGTATGCGAGACTGAGAGGGCTACCCCTCACTCGCCTTCAGCCCGCGGATGTCCTCACCCACGAACAGGCAGGGCACGAAGGACGACAGGCGGCTGGAGATTTTTTCGGTGTAGAGCTTTTCCAGCAGCGCGCCGTCCGTGATGTTGGTCGTGACGATGGTGGGCAGGTGCGCGCCCAAGCGGTTGTTCAGCAAGCTGTACAGGGTGCTGAGGAAGAAGCTGGAGTTGAACTCCGTGCCCAGATCGTCGAGGATGAGCAGGTCGGCCCCGGCGGCGGTCTGCAGCAGCGTTTCCTCTTCCCCGCCCGGGTCCGAGCCGAAATGCAGCGCCTCGAGCTTTGAGAAAAAGTCCGGGCTGGACACATAGATGACGTCAAGATCTTTTTCCAGCACGATGCCCGCGATGGCCAGCGCGGCGTGGGTCTTGCCGAGGCCCGCGTTGCCGAAGAGCATCAGGCTCTCGCTGTCGTGGTCAAATTCTTCCGCGTAGGTACGCAGTTCTTGCAAAAGCCCGCCCATGTAAGTACGCACCGGTTCGCCCAGCTTGGCGTCCATCGTGTTGGGATAGTAGCGCAGTTCCATCGTGTCGAAGCTCGAGATGGACAGGCTCGACAGGCTTTCAATTTCCTCGCGGCGGAGCTTCTGCATGACCTTGTGGACGCAGACGCAGGTGTGCCCCTCGAACATGCCGGTGTCCTGACACTTTTTGCAAGTGAAGTGCGGCTCCAAGGCGTCGGCGGGGCGGCCGCTGGCGGCCAGAAGGGCGGTCAGGTCCTGCTTGGCCTTGTCCAGCGCGACGGCGGCTTCGGTGCGGTCTTTGCCGGACGCGCCCGCCAGCGCACACCGGATGCCCCGCACCCGCACTTCCTCTTCGGCGTGGCGCAGGGCCGGGATGGCGGCTTCGGCTTCGGCGCGGGCGTCCTCGGCGTTGGCGCGGGCGGTCTGACGCCGCAGGGCCACGGTGCGCATCGCAGCCTGATACAATTCACGTTTGGTACGCATAGATTCTCCTTATCACGGTGTTTCGTCGGTTTTCTTGCGCAGAGGGCGGCGCTTGACCGCGTTTTTGAGGAAGTCGTTCCCGCTGGGGGTGGCGCGGTCCACCCGGATGTTCCGGCTGGCGCCCGCTCCGGCCACCGGCCCGCGCACATCGTGGACGGTGCGCAGACCCTTGGCGTTCCACGTTTTCAGGATGCTGTTCCAATACCACAGGTCCCGCTTGGGGCCGGCCTGAACGGCGGCTTCCTGCACCATGGCGTCGTCGTAGCCATAAACTTCGTACCAACGCGCAATGGCCTTGCGCCCGCCGAGGGTCAGCTCGCTTTCCGGGATGCCCAGAAGCCCGCTGACATACTGCTCGCGCTGGGCGCGCAGGGCCAGAAGCTGCAGATGCGAATCGGCCTGTTCACCCGTCTCGACGCCCTCGGCGCGCCAGACCTTGAGTTCGTGGCTGACCGCGCCCATGGTCCGCTTGCCGCGGCTGGCGACGTAGGCCACGCAGAGCATGACCGTTTCGGGCGCAAAGCCCTCGACCAGATACAGATTGACCAGCTTTTCCATCTCGCTGTGGGTCAGCGGGCGGGCAAAGCCGGACTGTGCGCAGTCGATGAGGCTGGAGATCATGGGGTCGGTGCGGGACGCGGCCGCGATCTCGGCCCACGTCATGGGGGCGGGGGCGCTTGGCTCCTCGCCGGGTGCGGCGTTCTCCTCGAACCGTTCCAGCAGCCCCGCGCCCGCCCAGAACGCCAGCGCGCTTTCGGCGCTCATCTTGCTGCGCAGTTTGAGGTCCGCGCAAATTTTCTCCGGGTCGGTGACGCCGGTGGCCAGCACATACAGCGCCACTCGCACGTTGTATTCCTCCGCGATGCCCAGCTTCGCGAACACCAGCTGGGGCACGGCGATGGTGTCGCCCTTCCACTCTTTTAAGCGATAGATCATTCCGTTTTGCCCTCCTCCGGGTCCGGCGCGGGCGGCGTCCACGGCTCGCAGTCGAGGATGGAGGGCGTGTTCTTCCACCGCTCCGGCTCGGCGTTGTAGGCGTCCTCCAAGCACTTGGCGGCGGCGGCGCGGCCCTCATCGCTCAGCGGGAACACCTCGCGGCGGCGCAGGGCCGGGTCCGTTTTGTCCAGCGCCCACGGGTCGGGCCAGATGTCCAGCGTGAGGATGGCTTCTTCCTTTTCGGCTCCCTCGCCGCCGTCCGGGTCGGGCACGGTCCGCTTACCCGGGGTGAGCAGATACCGCATCCCGGCTTCGCTTCCGCTGTAAAGATTTTTGCACTTGAAGTAGTGCAGCAATGGGACAAAGATCATGGTGCATCCTTTCTCGATCAACAGATACTATTATTATAAGGCCCCCGGCTCAAAATGCAAGTTTTTTTGCACCCCGCATCCTTCGACCAAAAAAGGTGTTGACAAATCCGCTTTCGTTTGCTAAACTATTGGAGTAGCTGCAGGGTTAGCTCATCCGGTAGAGCGACTGCTTCCCAAGCAGTAGGCGGCGGGTTCGAGTCCCGTATCCTGCTCCAAAAGTGAACGGTGGAACGTGTTATTTTAGCATGTTCCACCGTTTTTTGTTGTGTTCTGAAATCGAAAAAATGACGTAAAAAAGCGTCATAAGGCACTGTAATCTAACAAATAATCTAACAAGGATTTTCTCCATCCGCGTTCAAAATGCTCTATTCTGCGGCGCTACTCGTGAAATTTTTCCATCTCAGACTTCAGGTAATCCACATCGTGGCCGGTGTAGTAGTCTGCGGTCGTGGAGAAGTCCGCATGGCCTATGATCGCCTGAACGGCAGTCGGCTCGGCTTTGCCCTCGACCAGCCGGGTCGTTGCTGTGCGGCGCATCGTGTGGGGCACAGCCTCTTCGATGCCGCAGCGCTGCATGAGTTTTTTGAACGCTTTTTCTACCCCGCTGTCACTTCGCTTTTTTCCCTTTCGCTTGGGTGGGAGAAGCAGTTCGCTGCCCACGCTGTTGAGCATCCAGTCGGCGAGGATCATCTTGATGGGGGCCAGAATCGGGATCGTGCGCTCCCGTCCGGCATCGGTCTTTTCGCCGCCCACACAGCTGCCGCTGTTTTTCGCACATACTGCGGGACAGCCCCGCCGAGACCAGCGCGTCGATCACGACCTGATAATCTGCTGTCACCAGTTCCCGGATGGGCCTGTCCCAGAGCACTTCTGCTTTCTGATAGGCGCGCTCATAGCTGTCGCGGCCCTTTTCGCCGACGTCCTGATAGTGCGTCTCGCTCCACTTCGCGTATACGTCCGAAAAGGTATATTTTAGCCGGCTGACCGGCACGTTCTGCGAGATATAAGCATCCAGCGCTTTCACGGCTTCCCCTGCGGTCTCGTAAGTGCCCAGCACTTCCCTTTCCGGCGTCAGCGCGAGATACGGATGGGCACGCTTTCCGCCCAGCTTGTACACGCTGCCGCTCCCCTTTGGGCGGCGGCGGTGCTTGCGTTGGAGCGGCGGGGCGGTCTCCGGCTGGCGCTTGCCGCACCACGGGCAGAACATGGCGTCCGCCGGGAGTTCTCTTCTGCATCGGACACATTCCATCTTGTTTCACCTCCAAATGGGTACACTTTGACAAGCCCGCCCAAAAGAGGTATAATCGCATTGCTTAGGTGTGCGATGCCCTTCTTTTGGGTGAGCCGCTTATTTTACGCTCTCAGTGTTGGCGCACCGGGGGCGTTTTTATTTATTCTACTGGTTTGCCAAGCGTTCCATCCGGCATAACATAGTGACCGTCTGAATCAGTTTTTCTCCTTTAACTGTTTGAGTGCCCGGTCAAAATCCGACACAATCTTCTGCGTCGGGTTGAACAAGTCATATTCTGCTTCCGCTTTTTCTTTGGCCTGTCGTGCAGAGATTTTGCCCTTGTCAGGCAGGATATCATACCGGCGGAACGACAGAAACTCATTGATGCTGGCGGCGAACTGCTCCATGGTGAAGGTGTTCTCCCGCTCGATCAGGTCCTCGATATAGTCAAAATAGCCAGATACCGTTCGTTCCAACTGGCGAATCTGCTTTTCTGACAGATAATTCTTTGCAATGCTCACATCTGATTTGAGGACTCGGCCTTCCGGTGCGTTTTTCCATGTTGTCAGCCCCATATGATCTTTGGTATGGTCTGCCTTGTTGTATATGATCTCTGCCGCAGTCTGACCCGTGATGGCATAGTGGAACTTATTCTGTACCATCGCATAAAATTCTTTCGTCACCGGCGAATTCCGGTCGTAGTCGATACTGCATTCTGCGAAGATGTCCGTCACCTGCTGCCAGATGCGGCGCTCGCTGGCGTGGATGGACCGGACGCGCTCCAACAGTTCGCGGAAATAATCTTTCCCGAAGGCATCTTTGCCCTGCTTCAGGCGTTCGTCGTCCAGCACGAAGCCCTTCGTCATATACTCCTTGAGAATGCCGGTAGCCCAGATGCGGAAATGGGTGGCCCTGCGGGAATTGACCCGGTAACCCACGGAAATGATGGCATCGAGATTATAAAAATTAGTTTCACTCGTTTGGGTCTTATTTTGAAGTGCTCCGTGTTGAGTGGTTATTTCCATTTTGGAAATAACCACTTTTTCATCAAGCTCACCTTCTGCAAAGATATTTTTCAAGTGCTTGCTAATTGCGGGCGTCTGTACACCAAATAGCTCCGCCATGCCTTTCTGCGATAACCAGATGCTTTCATCCTTCACAATGGCATCCACAGAAACATCCTCTTCTGCTGAACGGTATATCAAAAACTGAAAGTTGTTTTCCATCCTGTTTCCCTTTTTAACTCTTTACATATTACATTTACAATCTAAAAAAAATTACCCCACCCAGTGGGTCCAGCCGAGGGCCTTGCCCTCGATCTGGATCTCTTCCAGCTGAGGGCCGGTGTAGACCAGCGGTGCATAGGCAGGGTTCGCGGGCATCAGGGTCAGGGTATCGCCGCTGTAATACACCCTCTTCAGTGTCGCTTCGTCGCCGATGCGCACGGCGGCGATCTCGCCGTTCTCCACCTCGGGCTGGATGCGGATATACACCGCGTCGCCGTCGTGGATGCCAGCACCCACCATGCTGTCGCCGTGGCAGCGCAGGGCAAAATCACAACGCATATCCTCCGGAGCGTCGATGCGGCCTTCCACATTCTGTTCTGCGGTGATGGGGTCGCCACATGCAATGGCCCCGATCAGCGGGACCTTTACCATCTTCGGCATCGGGATGAAACCGGGAGGGATGGTGGGCTTCTTTTTCCGAGGAGCAGATTCTTCTTCCCACCCCATCAGATAGGCGGGGGTAGTTTGAAGAATTCTCGCCAACTCTGCCAAACTATCAACTGGAACCTTTTCGATATCGCCTTTTTCATATCTATAGATAGTTGCTGGAGAAACACCAAGCCGTTCGGCAACTTTTTCGGCTGAGAATCCAATTTCTTTTCTACGTTGCTTCATTCTTTCGCCGGTGGTCATATTCATCACCTCTTGATAAGAGAATACACGAAAAGTCGCAAAATTGCAATAGAAAATTGCAAAAAATCAAATATTTTCTTGCAAAATTGCAAGTTTTCTATTGACTTCTATTTATCTGCGTGTTATTCGATTTGCAGAAGCTCGCATTTATGCGAGTCGAAAGGAGGTGAATAGTCAATGTCTACCAACATGAATTTACTCAAGGGAAAGCTCAAAGAGCGTGGCATGACTCATAAGGAGTTGACCGGTAAACTCGGCATGGATGCAAGCACTTTGTACCGGAAACTATATTCCGGTGGCCTGAAGTTTACTGTCGGTGAAATGCATGATATCGCTTCGATATTGAAGCTTTCGGCAAAAGAGTACAAATCTATCTTTTTGCTGTGATACTCGCGTTTTTGCGAGTGTGCTAAAAAAGGAGGTAACCCCATGACCAACAACGAAAAGCCCAGCGAACCGCTGGAACCGGAACGCTGGGTGGAAAGGAGATGCACTGTGAAAAATCCACTGACAGTCCAAATCTTGGCTCTATGCATTTCCATCTGACCAGCTTTTCGTCATTCCCGGAAGAGCCGTAAAAATCGACGGCGTAACATATCCTCGTATCAACGCCTACGATATTGGCCCGCGAATTGCAATCGCTGGCGAGCATGATTTTACCGGAAAGACCGCCGAAATCATCGATTAAATCACCCCGCCACCCCCTCTTCCTGTCTTTTCGCGTTCCTGCTCCCCTTCCCCAGCGGTCTGCGGTGGACGGCATTCTTCAGAAAATCGTTGCCGCTGGGGGCGGGGCGGTCCACGCGCTTAGAGCGGGAGCCGCCGATGGGGTTCGTGAGTCGATATTCCTCAACCGATTGGCAGTCCTGCGCCTCGGCTTCCGCGAGGGCTTTGCGGACATAGGCCCAGCTGTGGCCGCCGGTCTCGGCGCATTTGCGGATGATCTCGCTCACCAGATTGGCCCCCAGCCGCTCTGCATAGCGGGAAAGCTGCTTTTGGCCTGTGACGCCAAGCTTGCCGATGCTCGTCTCAAACTCCATCCGGAGTGCGGTCGTCGTCGGGTCCAGCGGCGGCGGCTCTGCCGCAGACGACTCTAGTCTGGTTTTCATGGTATTCATGGTTAAGTTGTTGTCACTTGCCTGTCGGTCGCCTGTCGTTTGCCTGTCAGCCAGCCTGTCGGTCGCTGTAATAGAATCATAGTTTTTGATCGTTATCAAGCTATATTTTGACCCTATTTTGACTGTCACTTCGCCTGTCATCTGCAAGTGCTCCAAAGCAGTTCGGATGTTCCGAACGCTCAATCCAAGCTGCTCCGCCAGATGCGCTTGGCTTGTGACCAGCTGGCCGGCCTTGACGTTGATGCCCTGCCAGCGCTTGTCCTGCCAGTTGGCGGTGAGCAGCAGGTGGAGATACACCCGCGCGGTGTTGGCGTCGGTGTACCACTCCCAGTCGGTCAGGCCGCGCGGGACGGCCACGAAGCC
Source organism: uncultured Faecalibacterium sp. (assembly GCA_900551435.1). GTDB lineage: Bacteria > Bacillota > Clostridia > Oscillospirales > Ruminococcaceae > Faecalibacterium. The sequence continues at coordinate 3,736 of URVW01000059.1, read as the reverse complement.
CTTCGAGTGATCCATATCCATGGGTTTCACCTCCCTTTTTGTTGATTTTTCTCAATCATAGCATATTTCCGGGCAAAAAGAAAGCACTGGATTTTCCAGTGCTGCCAGTTTTTAGGTGAAACCGCAAAAAATTTCCAGATTTCATATTTTTGTTACAAAACTTTCACAACCACACATTCGTCTTTCCCGCACACGTCTACCCTTTCCGACGTTTGGCCCCTGCGACATTCTGCCGCAAGCCCTTCGGCGGAACCTTTGCCGCAAAGCCTTCACAGGCTTGCGCGAACCGGTCCGCAAGCTCTTTTGCCCACGGTTCACATTTGACAACAACGATGTGGGGTACAGATGCACGCTCACATCCCAACAGCAAGCTCGCCGCTGCGGCGCTCTGGGGCGCGGGTGCAGATGTACAGATGCACGCTCACATCCCAACAGCGAGAATGCGCCGGTGACAGGCACAGAGACGTATACAGATTCGCACCCACTCTCCCCTTCACATCAGCGGACTCAGCAGACGCAGAACGCTGTCCAGCAGCGTGCCGGGAAGCGAGGTGCGGCAGTCGGAGAGCTGCACCTCGCGGCACTGGGGCAGCGTGGCCCGCACATCGTCGCGCAGGGCGATGACCTGACTGTTATGGAACAGCAGCGCCCCGCACTCAAAATGCAAGAACAGGCTGCGGTAATCCATGTTGATGCTGCCCACCACGGCCACGCGGTCGTCGCTGACATAGCACTTGGCGTGGAGAAAGCCGGGGGTGTACTCGTAGATGCGCACGCCCGCCCGGATGAGCGGCACATAGTAGGACCGGCTGAGCCGGAACACCAGCTTTTTGTCCGGAATGCCCGGGAGCACCAACCGCACATCCACGCCGCGCTTGGCCGCATTCTTCAGAGCATCGAGCATTTCTTCGCCGACCGCGAGGTAGGGCGTGTAGATATAAACGTAGCGCTTGGCTTGCGAGAGGATGTTCAGGTAGACCGTTTCGGCCAGCGGCTCTTCGTCCAGCGGGCTGTCGGAGTAGGGCTGCACGATGCCGTCCTGCTGCTTGGGGAGCCGCGTGGGCGCATAGGGCGCGTAGTCGGTCTCGAGCGGGCGGAAGGCGTTCCAGCAGTTGAGGAACATCACGGTAAAGTTCCAGACCGCCGCGCCTTCCAGCCGGATGGAGGCGTCTTTCCAGTAGCCGAAGCGGTGCTCTGCGTTGATGTATTCATCCGCGAGGTTGACGCCGCCGGTATAGGCCACGTTGCCGTCGATGACCACAATTTTGCGGTGGTCGCGGTGGTTCATCACCAGCGACACCAGCGGGACCACCGGGTTGAACGGGATGCAATGGATGCGATTTTTCTCCATCCGAATGACGAAATCCGTCGGCAAGCCCAGCAGACTTCCGAAGTCGTCGTAGATCAGGCGGACGTCCACGCCCTCGGCAGCCTTGCGCTTGAGGATGGCTTCCACACCGTCCCACATTTTCCCCGTTTTCACGATGAAAAATTCCAGAAAGATGAACTTTTCGGCCTGTTCCAGATCTGCCAGAAGCTTCGGATACATGGCCTCGCCGCAGGGGAAATATTCGGCGGCGGTGTTCTTCCACGCCGGATAGGGGCCGTACCGCTCTACATAGCGGCTCATATTTTTGCACGAAAGTTCCAGCGTGTCGGTCTGGCCCTCCTGCGGGGCAAGGTCGGCGGTGTGGGCCTGTTCGACCTTCTGCATCCGCTCGCGCAGACGCTTGGCCGGGGCCTTGTTGCCAAAGGCCAGATACAGCGCCCCGCCCAGCAGCGGCAGCACCCCGATGAGGACGATCCAGCCGATTTTATAGGCGCTGTTTTCGTCCTTGCGGACGAGGTAGAGCACGATGAGGATACTCAACAATTTCAGAGAGCCATTCAGCCAGACCCGCCCGGTCGTGAACGTCCAGAACGCCCACAGCAGCCACGCGGCCTGCAGCACCACCAGCGCGATGGTGATGGTGGCCCGGTTGAGGACCCGGCTGAAAAATTTAACGAATGACCGTCTGAACACGCTGTACCTCCCCCCGCCGCGACGCGGCCTTTACGATGGAGATAGTATAGCGCGGTTTCGGGGATTTTGCAAGCTTTTACGCGTCCGCGTCCTCATACCCCACCAGCAGACCGCCCAGCTCGGCGTAGTAGCTGCACAGGCCGCCGCACTCGGAGACGGCCACCTGCGCGCCCTCGAACACGGCTTCGATCATGTGCTTCAGGCGCTCGGCGGCGGCGGGGTTACCGCAATGCGAGATGTTCACCTTGCCGTTGGTGTAGCCGCGCTCCTTCAGCTCGAGGACGATGCGTTCCAGTGCGCCGTGCTCGCCGCGGGTCTTGCAGAGGACGTCCAGCTCCCCTCCCTCGCTGGCCTGACCGATGACCCGGATGCCCAGCATCCGCGCCACGGCGGCGACGGCGGGCTTCACGCGGCCGTTGCGGGCCAGATTCGCCAGCGATTCCAGCGAGAACAGCAGGTGGGTGTGCTTGTGATAGCGAAGCATTTCTTCACACACATCGTCAAATTCCATGCCCTGCGCCAGAAGGTCCCGCAGGTGCTCGGCCAGCAGGGTCTGCTCCGGGCCGGTGGACAGGCTGTCCAGCACGAAGACCCGCTTGCCCGGGTGGTCCTGCTGATATTCCTCCGCGGCCAGCTGGGCGGCGTTGTAGCTGCCCGACAGCGTGCCCGTGATGGTGATGGCGTACACCTCGTCGGCGTCGCCGTAAGCGGCCAGCCAGTCGCTGACGTTGGGGCAGGACGTGGACGTGCGGCCCTTGTAGGTGCGCAGGGTCGTGGCCATGCCCACAGCGTCCAGCGTGCCGTCGTCGTGATATTCCTCGTGGTCGGTGATGATCTTCAGCGGCACACAGGCGAAGTCAACGCCTTCCAGTGCATACAGGCTCGCGGCAGAATCCACGACGATTTTGGTTTTCATAAGCATTCTCCTATTTCAGCGGCGGGGCCGCAGTTCGTTCCAATCGTTGAAGCCATTATATCGGTTTTTCGAAAACCTGTCAACTGTTTTCGCAGATTCTTTCAAAAGTTTTCACAAGACGGTTGACCCCGGCCCCAAAATACGCTATACTATCCGCATGAAACAAGAATCGAACCGCCGCATTGCGGCCTGTGCCGCCGGGTTTGCCCTGCCCCGGTACGCAGACCTTCCGTCCGTGGGGCTGTATCTCGACCAGACCGTTCAGTTCGTCAACGGGTATTTTCGCGCATTCGAAGGGGTGGAGCTTACCGCGTCGATGGTGAGCAACTACGTCAAGAAAGGGATCATCAGCCACCCTGTCAAGAAAAAATACACCCGGGAGCAGCTGGCCGGCCTGATCTACATCGTCGTTTCCAAGAATGTGCTCTCGATGGAAAACATCGATACGCTGTTCAAAATGCAGAGGGCGCACTGTTCCGCCGCGCAAGCCTACGACTATTTCTGCGACGAGGTGGAGAACTGCGTGCCCTATGTGTTCGGGCTGACGCACACCATCCGCGACCTCGCCGAGGATGCCGGAGAGGAAAAGCTGCTTCTGCGCAGCACCATCATTTCGGCCGTGAACAAGATGTATCTTGACTGCGCCTTCGCCGTCATGCGGCAGGAAGAGGCGCTGTGGCCGGACATTCTGGCCGATCTGGCGTAACCCTCTCAGTCACCTTCGGTGACAGCTCCCCCAGAGGGGGAGCCTTTGGCAGGTCGGGCAACCCCTGCTGGACGAAAAAAGTTTTATCTTG
>URVW01000058.1 GCA_900551435.1 uncultured Faecalibacterium sp. | reverse complement strand
GCCGGTGTCGGCGCGGTCCTGGGCTTCGTTCCCCAGATGCTGGTCCTGTTCTTCCTGCTGTCCATTCTGGAGGACGTCGGCTATATGTCCCGTGTCGCCTTCATCATGGACCGTATCTTCCGCAAGTTCGGCCTGTCCGGTAAGAGCTTCATCCCCGTGCTGGTCGGCACTGGCTGCGGCGTCCCGGGCGTCATGGCTTCTCGTACCATCGAGAACGAGCGTGACCGCCGTATGACCATCATGACCACCTGCTTCATCCCCTGCGGCGCAAAGATGCCCATTATCGGCCTGATCGCAGGTGCTCTGTTCGGCGGCTCTTCTGTGGTCGCTGTCTCCGCTTACTTCATCGGCATGGCTGCCATCATCTGCTCTGGTATCATCCTGAAGAAGACCAAGATCTTCGCAGGTGACCCCGCTCCCTTCGTTATGGAGCTGCCCGCTTACCACGTTCCTGCATGGGGCAACGTCTTCCGTGCTACTTGGGAGCGCGGCTGGTCCTTCATCAAGCGCGCAGGCTCCGTCATTCTGGCCGCTACTGTTGTGCTGTGGTTCATGCAGGGCTTCGGCTTCGAGAACGGTGCCTTCGGTATGGTCGAGGATCAGGACAACTCCGTGCTGGCTGCTATCGCTACCAAGGTCGCATGGATCTTTGCACCTCTGGGCTTCGGCAACTGGCGTGCAACTGTCGCTTCCGTCTCCGGCCTGATCGCAAAGGAGAACGTGGTTGGTACCTTCGGTGTCCTGTATCACTTCGGCGGCGAACTGTCTGAGAACGGCGATGAGATCTGGGCCGCTGTTGCACAGGATTACACCGCTCTGTCCGCATACGCCTTCATGATCTTCAACCTGCTGTGCGCTCCCTGCTTCGCTGCTATGGGCGCCATCAAGCGTGAGATGAACAACGGCAAGTGGACCGCCATCGCCATCGGCTATATGTGCGCTCTGGCTTACTGCTCCGCTCTGGTCGTGTACCAGATCGGCGGTCTGATCACCGGTGAGGTCGGCTTCAACTTCTTCACCATCGTGGCTGCTGTGGTTCTGGTCGGCTTCATCTACCTGCTGGTCCGTCCCAACAAGTACACCGGCATCAACGAAGTCAAGATCGACACCAAGAAGATCACCGCAAACAAGTAATTTCTCCAAGTTTGAGAGGAGTGCGTTTTTATGATGGAATTTCTGGCAGCAAACTTTAATTTGCCGACCATTATCGTAGGCGCGATCGTGTTCGGTGGAGTGGGCTGGATCACATGGCACTCCCACAAACACGGCGGCGGCTGCGGCGGATGTTCCGGTGATTGCGGACATTGCAACGGCGACTGTCACTAAAAAACCGCAGGGCGCGGGTCGAAGAAAAAATCGGCCCGCGCCCTTTTTTAGAAAAATAAAAGTTAGCTTTGGATAACATTGGAAAAGAGTGATAAGAATGGAACTGACACCGGCTCACCTGCGGTATCTGCTGGCGATCTATGAAGTCTCGCAGACCCATCTGGATATCTGCTCCCGCAGCATTGCCGAAAAGCTGGGCGTGACCAAGCCTTCGGTGGTGCGGATCATGAACCTGCTGATGGAGCATGGGATGATCGTAAAGGAGCACTACGGGAAAATTTACCTCACCGACCGCGGCATCTTTGTGGCAAAGGAGGTCAAGGCACAGCTGGACACCGTGCTGAAGAACTTCCCGCCTGTGAAGATTGAGCTGACCGACGAGGAGCGCTTTACGGCGGCATTGGCGCTGACGTCGGCGCTGCCGGAACGGGCCTTTACCGGCGAGTATGACCGCCTGTTTGGCCCCGACACATCCGAAATAGAAATGGAGAACGTATCGTGATCAACAAAAAACTGCTGTCCTTTGACCGGGGCGCGCTGCGCTATGTGGGGCTGAACGTCCTGTTCCAGTGGCTGGGGATGCTCTGCAATGTGGTGTTCGTCACCATCGTGGCTCACCTCATCGGCGATGTGTTCGCCGGAACGCTGACCACGGCAGCCTTTGAACAGGGACTGCTCATCTGCATCATCACTGTGCCGGCGCGGTATGGCCTGACCCTCTGCGCGTCCGGCATGAGCGACCGCGCGTCGAAGGACGTCAAGCGCACCCTGCGCAGCAGCATCTACGAAAAGCTGACCCGCCTTGGCGCGGGCTACAGCGAGACGGTGGCTACCAGTGAGGTGGTCATGCTGGCCAGCGAAGGCGTGGAGCAGATCGACACCTACTTTGCAAAGTATCTGCCCCAGCTGTTTTACAGCTTGCTGGCCCCGGTGACGCTGTTCCTCCTGCTGGTGGGCGTCCACGCGCGGTCGGCCATCATTCTGCTGTGCTGTGTGCCCCTCATCCCGATGTCCATTGTGGCCGTGCAGAAATTTGCCAAGAAGCTGCTGGACAAGTATTGGGGCGAGTACACCACCCTCGGCGACAGCTTTCTGGAAAACATTCAGGGCCTGACCACCCTGAAGATCTATCAGGCCGACGGCTGGAAGCACGAAGAAATGAACAAACAGGCCGAGCGCTTCCGCAAGATCACCATGAAGGTGCTGACCATGCAGCTGAACTCGGTGACCCTGATGGACCTGATGGCCTACGGCGGTGCAGGTCTGGGCATCATCAGCGCGGTGGTGGCGTTCGCAAAGGGGCAAATTTCCCTGACGGCGGCGCTGACCATCATCCTGTTGGCGGCAGATTTCTTCCTGCCTCTGCGTCTGCTGGGCAGTTACTTCCACATCGCCATGAACGGCGCGGCTTCGGCGGAGAAGATCTTCAAGCTGCTGGCCGCCGACGAACCGAAGGATGGCACGCAGAGCGTGGACCCCGCCAAAACGGAGCTTGCGCTGGAGCATGTGACGTTCGGCTACGAAAAGGACCGCACCATCCTGCACGATGTGTCGCTGATCATCCCGCAGGGCAGCTTCGTCTCGCTGGTGGGTGAGTCCGGCTGCGGCAAGAGCACCATTGCCGCCATCCTTTCGGGCGCACGGACCGGCTATACCGGCGCGGTGACGCTGGGCGGTGTGCCCGTGAAAGAACTGAAAGAGGAGAGCCGTCTGCGGGCCATGACCGTCGTTCCGCACAATGCGGCGATCTTCAAGGGGACCGTGGGTTCCAACCTGCGGATGGCGGCTCCTGCGGCCGACGATGCCGCTCTGTGGGCCGCATTGGAACAGGTGAACCTCGCGGACTTCTGCCGCAGCCAGCAGGGTTTGGAAACGCTCCTGCATGAGGGCGGCTCGAACCTGTCCGGCGGTCAGCGTCAGCGTCTGGCTATGGCGCGGGCGCTGCTGCATGATTCGCCCATCTATCTCTTCGACGAGGCGACCTCCAATGTGGACGCCGAGAGCGAAAACGACATCATGAAGGCCATCCGCAGTCTGGCGGGGACCAAGACCGTTATCCTTATCTCGCACCGTCTGGCCAACGTGGTGGACAGCGACTGCATCTATGTGATGGAGAACGGGACCATCGCCGAGCAGGGCAAGCACGACGCCCTGCTGGCCGCGGGCGGGGTCTACAGCCGCCTGTATAACGCACAGAAACAGCTGGAAAACCTTGGGGAGGTGAGCGCATGAATCCGACCAAAAAACGCAGTCCGTTCGAGATCGTCCGGCGGCTCATCGTTCTGGTGCAGCCGATGCTGCCCATCATGCTGGCGGCCATCGCCATGGGAGTGGCGGGTTATTTCTGTGCCACCTTCATCACCATCTTCGGCGGCTTCGGTCTGCTGACGGCGGCAGGGCTGGAAAGCCCGTTCGCCTCGGTCAGCACCGTGTTCGTCTGCATTCTGGTGTTCGCGCTCCTGCGCGGCGTGCTTCGGTATGCCGAACAGGCGTCCAACCACTATATCGCGTTCAAACTGCTGGCCCTCATCCGCGACAAGGTGTTCGGGGCGCTCCGCCGCCTGACCCCTGCCAAGCTGGAAGGCCGCGACCGCGGCGACCTCATCTCGCTCATCACCGCCGACATCGAACAGCTGGAAGTGTTCTATGCGCACACCATCTCGCCGGTCTGCATCGCGGTGCTCTGCGTCATCGGCATGACCTGCTTCACGGCAAGCTATCATATCCTGCCCGCGCTGGTGCTGCTGGCGGGCTATCTGCTGGTGGGTGCGGCGCTGCCCATCTGGTCGGCCAAGCGGGGCGACAAGGTGGCCCGCGAATACCGTCAGACGCTGGCCGACACCAACAGCTATGTGCTGGAAAGTCTGCGCGGCCTGCGGGATACGTTACAATATCAGGACACCGCGAACCGCGCCGAGGGCATCACGGCCCACAGCGAAGCACTGGGCGCAAAGCAGAAGGCTTTGAAGTACCGCGAGGGCGTGACGGTCGGCGCGACCAACACCCTGATCCTGCTGACCGTTCTCGCCGTGCTGGGCGTCAGCGTTTCGCTGTACCAGTCCGGAGCCATGACGGCCAGCGGCGTGTTGGTCTGCACGCTGGCGGCGCTCAGTTCCTTCGGCCCGGTGGTGGCGCTGGCAAACCTTGGTGCAAGCCTGACACAGGTGTTCGCAAGCGCGGACCGAGTGCTGGACCTGCTGGATGAAGAGCCAGTGACCGCCGACGTGACCGACGGCGCAGATGCCGCCTTTGCCGGGGCAGAGGCCCAGCACGTCGGCTTCTCGTATGCAGACGAGGAAGTTCTGCATGACCTGAGCCTGACCATCCCCGAAAAGAAAATCGTGGGCATCACGGGCCGTTCCGGCAGCGGAAAGTCCACTTTCCTGCGGCTCCTGCTCCGCTTCTGGGACGTCCGGAGCGGCTCTATCCGCTTTGGCGACACCGACATCCGCCGCGTGAACACTGCCGCGCTCCGCGCACAGGAGAGCCTTGTGACGCAGGAAACGGAACTGTTCGATGATACCATCGAAAACAACATCAAGATCGCCAAGCACGACGCCACCCGTGCCGAGGTCGAAGCAGCTTGCAAAAAGGCGGCGCTGGATGGCTTCATCCAGAAGCTGCCCAAGGGCTACGAGACGCCGGTGGGCGAGCTGGGCGGTGCGCTTTCGGGCGGCGAGCGCCAGCGCATCGGCGTGGCGCGTGCCTTCCTGCACGATGCACCGTTCCTCCTGCTGGACGAACCGACCTCGAATCTGGACAGCCTGAACGAGGGCGTTATCCTCAAGGCCGTGCAGGACGAGTGCAAAGAAAAGACCGTTCTGCTGGTGTCGCACCGGAAATCCACGATGGCCGTTGCCGACCTGAGCTTCTCGGTCGAGAGCGGGCGTCTAAGCTAAAAAATAAAACGATGAAAAATCCCCCTGCCCGGCACGTTTTGGTGCGGACAGGGGGATTTTTATGCGTTTTATTTAGCCGTTCTGAATGGCGCTGACGATCTTTTTAGCAATGTACTTGTGGCCGGAGACGGTCGGGTGGCCGTCCAGTTCGGTCTGTGCGTAGGGGACCGCCACATAGGTGATGCCGTAGACGTCGGCCAGCTGCTTCTCATACTTGTTGAGCTTGTTGAAGTAATTGCTCCAGCTGGGCAGCAGGGGGACCGGGTTGGTCGCGCCGATGAGCAGGATCTGTGCATCCGGGTTCAGGGCGCGGACCGTCTCGACGACGGTGCGGATGTTTGCGGTGCTGACGGGATAGGCGTCATTGCAGATCTTGTTCATGCCGGAGACGGCGAGGTTCCAGACGGCATCCGTCTCGCTCTTGGTCAGCTTGAGCTTCTGCATGCTGGCCTTGAACGCGGCCTTGCTCTCAGCGTCACCGCTGCGCAGATTGCCGCTCAGGACGACCGAAGCGAGGTCCTCGCTCTTCCAATCGGTGGCTTCGCCAAAGGCAACGACGGTGGGCACGAAGGCGTCATTGGAACCCATCTGGATGGAGATGACGTCGGCTTCCTTGATGTACTCCATGATCTCGGGGTAATCATACTGGCAGCCGGAGAGCGTGTTCATCTCGCTCATCTTGCCGGACTGGACCAGCTCGACGAGGTCGCTGCTCATCAGACCCGGCAGACCAAGGTTGATGGCGTGGTCGCGGTCCAGACCGAGGGTCTTGGCCACCTGACCGACATAACAGGTCTCCGGATAGCCCTTGAAGTTGTAGGAAACGTCCACGCCCATCAGGTTGTGGGCGTACTGAACGTTGGTCAGGCCGACACCGGCGCAGATGCTGTCGCCCAGAGCGACATACATGAGCTGCTTTTCTTCTTCCGGCTCTTCGGCCGTCTCATCGCTGGATGCGGCATCCTCGGTGGGGGTGCTGTCCGGCTTGCGGAACAGGGAGTTTTCCTCTTCAGAGACCGTCTCAACGGCGGTGGACTCGCTGTCGGCCACAGGCTCTTCTGCGAACGCAGAAACGCTCAGACCGGCAAAGAGCATCGCTGCCGAGAGGGCAAGGCTGATGATTCTCTTTTTCATGATGGGGTGATTCCTTTCTTCTGGCAGTGCGGCCAAGGGTCAATAATCGCGGGAGGTGATCTCTTCCTCGAGCTTGCGATAGTCAAATTTGCCAACAGGGGTCAGGGGCATCGTCTCGATGAACTTGTAGCCCACCGGCTGGACGTATTCGGGCAGCTCCTCTTTGCACATCTGGCGAAGCTCCCGGATGATCTGCTTTTTCTTGCCGGAAACGGCGGCTTCCGAGTTCAGCACCACATAGACGAAGGGCAGACGTCCCTGCACATGGTCTTTGTCGGTGCAGCCGACCACCGAGCACTGATGGATGGCGGGGTGCTGGCTGACCACGTTTTCGATCATGGAGGGGAACACCTTGAAGCCGTCGTGGCGGATGATGAGCCGCTTGATGCGGCTGTCGAGGTAGACGAAGCCGTCCTCGTCCAGATAGCCGACGTCGCCGGTGTGGACCCAGACCCGACCGTCCGTATGGGTGCGGAGGATGGCGGCGGTCTCCACGGGCTTGTTGTAGTAGCCCTTCATCATGGTGGGGCCGGAGATGCACAGCTCGCCGCGCTGGCCGATGGGAAGTTCCTTGTCGGTCCCCGGCTCGAACACCGAGATGAGGGTGTTGACCATCGGGATGCCGACGCTGCCGGGTTTGTTATTCTTGCCGGCGGCAACGGTGGCGGCGGAGGAAACTTCGGTCATGCCGTAGCCCTTGGCCATGGGGTATTCCACGTTGTGTTCGGCAAGGAAGTCATTGACCGTCTTTTCCGCACCGATGGAGATGGAGTCGCCGCCCGCCGCGTAGTTCCGGATGAAGGAGAGGTCCTTATCCTTGAGCTTGGGGTCTGCGGCCATCTGCTGATAGTGCGCGGGCACACCGAACATGTGCTCGGGCTTGTACTTCCAGATCAGGCTGCCCAGCTTGGCAGGGTCCAGATTCGGGATGATGATGACCTTCAGGCCCAGCACCAGCGGCAGATGGACGCCGCACGCATAGCCGTAGGCGATGAACGGCGGCATGATGTTCATAAGGCTTTGTCCCTGACGGAACAGGTCATCATAGGCCGAGAACTGCTGTGCGATGGCGTTGAAGTTGCGGTCCGTCAGCATAACGCCTTTGGGGGAGCCGGTCGTGCCGCCGGTATGAACGACCACACAGGCATGCTCCGGATCGTAAGGCTCGGCGGAGGTGCTGGCGTTCTTGCCGTTGGCAAGGAACTGCTTCCACATCAGGACGTTGGATTTGTACTGGTTCCGGTCGGGGTTCGTCACCTTGTAGCCGATGGAGAGCGGTAAAGGCAGCGAATCGGCAGGGGACAGCACGATGACCCGTTCCACATGGGTGCGCTTGGCAGCCTGACGGCAGCGCTCGTAGACGACATTCAGGCAGACCAGCAGGTGCGAGTCTACTTCTTCGATGTAGTCATGGATGCCTTCGGGGCTGTAGCGCGGGTCCACGAGATTCAGGGTCGCACCGATGCGGTCTGCGGCGTAAAACGCATAAATGACCTCCGGCGTCATCACGCTGACCACGGTGATGACGTCGCCTTTCTTGACGCCAGCGGCGCGGAAGGCGGCGGCGGTCTTTTTGATGTTCACGATCAGGTCTGCATAGGTGAATTTCCGACCGTAGTATTCAAGGGCTGGCTCTCCTAGACGGTTCTTGTTCTGCTGGCGGACATAGTCGAACGCAGAGCATTCCGGAACGGTCTGATCGATGTACTTCTGGCTGTAATACTTCAGCCAGGGGCGTGCTTGTGAGGCATAGAGGGAACTATTATTGATCGTCATATACGCTATCCTTTGTCAAAAAATGTACAATGCTTGCCGTTGTTATTGTAGTAGAGCACCCCTGAAAAGTCAAGAAACAAACGATGAAGATTGTATAAAAAATTGAGGGGGTTTACAATTCCCGCACCCACTGTTCGGCCTCGGCTTCGCTGCACAGAACGAAGTGGTTCGGGCGCAGTTCCCGCCACTGGGGCGCTTCCTTGGAATAGTCGTGCATGGCGGGGTCATAGACCAGAAGCTTCTTTTTCCGCTCCAGCCGGGGGTTGGGCATCGGGATGGCCGAGAGCAGACTGCGGGTGTAGGGGTGGATGGCGTGGGTGACCAGCTCTTCGGCGTCGGCCAGCTCCACGATATCGCCCTTGTGGATGACGGCGATGCGGTCCGAGATGTACCGCATGACCGAGAGATCGTGCGCGATGAACAGATAGGTGATGCCGCGCTCCTTCTGCAGATGGCGCAGGAGGTTCAGCACCTGTGCGCGGATGGACATGTCCAGCGCGGAGATGGGTTCATCGGCGATGATGAACTCCGGCTCCACGATCAGGGCGCGGGCGATGCCGATGCGCTGGCGCTGGCCGCCCGAGAACTCGTGCGGGAAGCGGGAAGCGAATTCGGGCAGCAGACCGACATCCAGCAGCGCTTGCCGGACCTTGGCTTCCCGCTCGGCGGCGGACAGGTCGGGCCGGACATTCATCAGGCCCTCGCCCACGATGTAGCTGACCTTGGCACGCTCGTTCAGCGAGGACTGCGGGTCCTGAAAGATCATCTGAATTTCCTTAATGACCTGCTGGTCCAGTGCGCGGGAAATCTTGCCGTTGATCTTCTGTCCTTTATAAAGGATGTCGCCGCCGGAGGTGGGCAGGATGCGCATGATGGCACGGCCGATGGTGGTCTTGCCGGAACCGGACTCGCCCACAAGGCCGAACGTCTCCCCTTTATAGATCTTGAAATTGGCCCGGTTCACGGCTTTGTATGCCTTGCGGCCGGAGCCATAGGTCACCTCGAGGTCCTTGACCTCAAGGAGCACTTCACGTTCGTCTGCCATGTTACATCCCCTCCTCTTTCAGCAGCTTGACGACCAGCGGCGGTTCCACTTTGGGCGCACGCGGGTCCAGCAGCCATGTCTTGGCCTTGTGGGTGGGGCTGACCTCGAAGTAGGGCGGGCGCTTGACGAAGTCGATCTTGAGCGCCTGCGGGTTGCGGGGCGCAAAGGCGTCGCCGTGGATCTCCATGAACAAGTTCGGGGGCGTGCCCTGAATGTTGAACAGGTCCTCGCCTTTAATGCCCATCTGGGGCATGCTGGACAGCAGCGCCCAAGTGTAGGGGTGGCGGGGGTCGTAGTAGATTTCATCAGACGTACCGATTTCCACGATGTCGCCCGCATACATGACGGCGACCCGGTCCGCGATGTTGGCCACAACGCCGAGGTCGTGGGTGATGAGAACGATGGTCAGGTTGTACTTGACCTGCATCTCCTTGAGCAGCTGTAAGATCTGCGCCTGAATGGTCACGTCCAGTGCGGTGGTCGGCTCGTCGCAAATGAGGATCTGCGGGTTGCACGCCACGGCAATGGCGATGACGACGCGCTGGCGCATACCGCCGGAGAACTCGTGCGGATACTGGCTGAAGCGAACTTCCGGGTCTGCAATGCCGACATCCCGCAGGTATTCCAAGGTCTTTTCCTTGGCGGCTTTGCCCTTGAGGTGCTGATGCAGCTCGACGGCCTCCATGATCTGGTCGCCGATGGTTTTCAGCGGGTTCAGGCTGGTCATGGGGTCCTGCATGATCATCGCGATCTCATGGCCGCGCACCCGGAGCCAGTCTTTTTCTTTTTTCAGGTCGGATAGGCGGATGGCTTTGCCGTCGTCTGCGCCGTAATAGTCGATGGTTCCGCCGGTGATGGAACCATTGGCGTCCAGCAAGCCCATGAAGGACTTGGTGAAAACGCTCTTGCCCGAGCCGGACTCGCCCACGATGGCGAGGACTTCGCCGTGGTAGATGTCCAGATCGATGCCGCGGATGGCGTGGAGCACTTTTCCACGCAGATTGAATTTGATGTTCAAATCCTTGACCGAAAGGATCAGCTGATTCTTTTCCATCTTCTGTCCCTCCTTACTGCATGTGGTTCTTCGGGTCGGCGGCGTCGGAGAAGGCGTTGCCGATCAGATAGAACGCGATGGTGACGAAGCTCAGGATGATGGTGGGGTAGAGCAGCTGATACCGCAGACCGGCCTGCATCATGACCTTGCGGCCGTCGTTGATCAGGTTGCCCAGCGAGGGCGTCTCGACCGACAGGCCCAGACCGATGTAGGTGATGAACACCTCGCTGCCGATGGCGGCGGGGATGGTCAGCGCCATGCGCAGCATGATGACCGATACCAGATAGGGCAGCAGGTTGCGCAGAACGATGCGGGACGTCGGCGTGCCGATGCAGCGGGAAGCAACGTTGTAATCACGGTCGCGGATGATCAGGATTTGGTTGCGGATGAAGCGCGCCATCGCGATCCAGCCCGTCAGCGACATGCCCAAGATCAGCGTTTTGATGCTGGGGGAGGCCACATAGGAGATCAGGATCAGGATGATGGTGGAGGGAATGTTGTCACAGATGTTGTACAGCTCGGTGAAGAAGAAGTCCAGCTGGCGGACATAGCCCCACAGCACACCCACCGTGATGCCCACCACGGCCTCGATGATGGCCACGAAGAAGGCGATGGTCAGACTGGTGCGTGCGCCCGCCCAGATGCGTGCCCACAGGTCCTGACCGATGGCGTTGGAACCCCAGATGAAGCCTTTTTCGCCCGGGGCAATGTTGCGGTACTGGATGCCGGTGGCAGGGTCCACCTCGCAGAGGTTCGGGTCCACCTGACCGGGCAGATAGGGCTGGAGGAACGCGAATGCGACCACCGCCACCAGCGCGATGAGCAGAGCCACCGCGACTTTATTCTTGAAGAAGGCGCGGAAAGTGCTTCCCCAATAGCTGTAGTTGGAATAGGCCGTGGCTTCGGCCTGTTCCTCGCTGAACCCGGCGGGAGTGAACAGCTCGTCCTCCGGCAGGTCGGCCCAAGCAGCGGGGCCGTCCTTCTGCAGCTTGTTCAGCTCGTTCTCGAGCACCGCTGCCTTGTGATCTTTCATATGGAACAGCATTATCGGCCACCTTCTTTCTTGCCAAAGCTGATGCGGGGGTCAATGAGGACCATGAGCAGGTCGCCCAAGATCAGGCCCACGATGCCCACACAGGCGTAGAGCAGAACGATGCCCTGCACCATAGTGTTGTCGTGCCGCTGGACGCAGGTGACCAGCAGACCGCCCATGCCCGGGATGCTGTACAGGCTCTCAATGTAGATGGAGCCGACAACGGTGTTCAGGAAGGCAGACGGGATGTACTGCACCAGCGGGACCATCGCGTTGCGGAACACATGATGCAGCGCAATGTTGTTCTCGCTCACGCCCTTGGCCAGCGCCAGACGGACGTAGTCCTTGTTGCTCTCGTCCACCATGTAGCGGCGCAGCCACATCGCGTAGAACGCCACGTTGCCAAGGCTCATGGAGCAGATGGGCAGCACCCAGTACCGCCAGTCCGAAGCGTCGAACAGCAAGCCGACGCCCAGCGCGGTCGTGCCGTACATCTGGATGTACAAATAATACACCGCTGCCGGGACCGCCTGAATGAGCACGATGATGGCCGTGCCGATCTTATCCGGCCAGCGGTTCTTGAAGCGGCCCATAAACAGGCCCATCGGAATGCCCACCACAAGGCTCAGCAGCATGGAGAACACACCCATCTGCACCGAGATGGGCAGCTTCTTGGCCAGAATGCTGGTGACCGAGGCGTTCACCTTATAAATATGGCTCACGCCGAGGTCGCCGTGGAGCGCATTCCACCAGAACCGTCCGATCTGGACCGGCAGCGGGTCCAGCAGACCCATGGACTGCAGACCAGCCTGAATCTGCGCTTCGGTCATTTTTTCATAGTTTGCAAAGTAGCCTTCTACCGGCATCAGCCGGAGCAGACAGAAAACGAGCGTTACAATGATGAACAGCGTCAGGATCGAGCGCCCGATGCGTTTGGCCAGATATTTGAGCATATCTGTGCGCACCCCTCTTTCGTTTTAGCGTTCCCCGCGCAGAATGCACAAGGGATAGAAATAGAATACATCAAAAAAACACTTTTGGAAAGTGATTTAGAGGGATTTTGAAAAAACTTTTTGCAGAGGACGCTTTTTGAAGGCTTTTTGCGAAAGAAAATAAAAAGGAAGCTGCCATACAGCAGCTTCCTGAGATAAAAAACGATTTTATGCGGACAGCGCCGTTTTGATCGCGGAAAGGACCGTTTCGGGGTCCTCACAGCAGACGAGGATGACTTCGCCGGTGGGGGCCGTGGAGATGTGAGCCGAAGCGGCGATCTCGTACTGGTCCTCGAGGTAGTGCTCCATGCTCTGCATCTGGCTCTGGACATAGGCATCCATGGCGTCGAACACAGCCTGCTGCTTCCCCTCGGCGGGCTTGACGATGGCGATGGCGTAGCTCTGGACCATCATGCCGGAGACGGAGGCGGCAAAATCGGTGTAGTCGCCCTCTTCAAGGTTGAGCAGGGGGAACAGCATGTTCCGGATCTCTTCGTCCAGCTGGTCGGCGCTCTCGTAGCTTTCACTGTAGCCGTACTGGGCGGTGAATTTGCCGTCCTCGCCGGGAGAGAAGATCATATAGTATTCGTTGTCCTCGTCAGGGCGGGCGTCGTGGAGGATTTGAGTGTAGTCCTTGGGCGTGTTGTTCTTGCCCGGGGTGCTGCAGCCCGCCAGCGCGAGCAGGAATGCCGCAGCCAGCAGGGCGGCAAGGATGCGTTTGGTCAAAGACTTCATAGGTTCGGATTCCTTTCATCGTTCAAAGAAGCGGACAGCCGTTCGTGTGGTTAGTATGGCAGGTGCGCCCTGTCATTATGTAAGCGTAAGCGGCTTGTACCCGGAATACGAACCACCGGCCCGGAAGATTGCGCTGGTCCTGTAACGATTTTATGAACAGCGCTCAGAGCATCAGTGCTTCGAGGTCGCCGTGGTTGACCGGCGTGGACAGGATGATCTGGGTGCTGGTCGTGCCGAGCTTCTGGAACTGTAAAATGAGGTGCTCCAGCTGGGGCATGCTGCCGCAGCTGACCTTGATCAGGAAGGTATACGCGCCGGTGACATGGTAGCACTGAAGCACTTCCTTGCTGTTCTGCATCAGCTCTACCAGCTCGTCGCGGTGGCTGGGAGTGACCGAAAGGCTGATGAGCGCATCGACGTAAACGCGGTCTGCCGGACGGTTGAGCACGACGGTGTATCCGCTGATCACGCCGTCGGTCTCGAGCTTGTGGATGCGGCTGGACACGGCGGGGCTGGTCAGCGCCACCTGCTCTGCAATCTCTTTGACCGGCATCCGGGCATTTTTAGCGAGGAGGGAGAGGATCTTGCGGTCTAAATCGTCCATGAGGAAGGTCTCCTTTTTCAAATATGTTGAAATTCATAAAAATTTCTGAAAGTAAAGTTTTAATGTTGTAATAATCATACAAACCTCGGAAAAGCTCGGAAAAAATCGGGCTATGTTAATTATATAAAGTTTTGCTCAAAATGTAAAGTGCTAAATTAAAGCAAACTGCAAAAATTTTGTTTGACAAGAAAAGAAAAATGGGTATAATACATCTTGCAAGGCAGGAACCGCAAGAGAACTGCGCGCCTTGCACTGAAAATGCGATTCCCAACTTTATATACTTTCCCACCCCTCTATACACAAAAACCCGCTGCCAGGCGGGTTTTTGTGTTTGTTGGGGATTTTTTCGATGAGAAACAAAAAACGAGCATCCGAACCGTTTTGCGCGGCAGGATGCTCGTTCTCATTTTATAAGACAAAAGGATGTGGCTTTGTGCACCGGTCAGACCAGATAGCCTTCGAAACAGTGCAGGTCCTCGGTCTTGACGATGCCTTCCAGATACAGGCCGTCCTCGCGGTACTCCTCGACCTGAACGCTGCCGCGCTCCCGCATGGGGGCGGCAAGGCCCAGCTTGTCGTAGGGGAGCAGGACCTTCAGGGTGTGGACCCGGTCGCTCAGGACTTCGTCCAGCTTTTGCAGCAGTTTGTCCAGACCATAGCCGGTCTTGGCACTGGTCAGCAGGATATCGGGGTCAAAGGAGAGAGCACCCGGCTTGTCGCACTTGTTGTAGACAGTCAGGCGGGGGATGTCGGCGCAGTCCAGACCATCAAGGACCTCGTCGGTCACGGCCAGCTGTTCTTCGCGCTGCTCGTCCCCGGCGTCGGCCACCCGGACGATGACATCCGACCAAGCGGCTTCTTCCAGCGTGGACTTGAACGCTTCCACAAGGTTGTGAGGCAGACGGGACACGAAGCCGACCGTGTCCACCAGCAGCACGGCCATGCCGCTGGGCAGGACGAGCTTCCGGCTGGTGGGGTCCAGCGTGGCGAAGAGCATGTCAGCTTCAGCGACGCTGGGGCCGCACAGGGCGTTCATCAGGCTGGATTTGCCGACGTTGGTGTAGCCGACCAGACTGACCACCGGCATCCCGGTCTTGGCGCGGGCCTTGCGGCTCTCGCCCCGGCGCTTTTCCATCTCGGCCAGCTTTTCGGCCAGCGCGTCGATGCGGGCATGGACGTGGCGGCGGTCCAGTTCCAGTTTCGTTTCACCTGCGCCGCGGCGTGCACCGCCACCACCGCCGCCACCGCCGCCCTGACGGCTCAGGCTCTCGCCCATGCCCTGCAGACGGGGCAGACGATAGCGCAAGAGCGCCAGCTCGGTCTGCAGCTTGCCCTCGTTGGTCACGGCGCGGCTGCGGAAAATTTCAAGGATGAGCATGGTGCGGTCGATGACCTCCAAGCCGCCCAGCGCGGTGGAGATGTTGCGGATCTGGCT
>URVW01000057.1 GCA_900551435.1 uncultured Faecalibacterium sp. | reverse complement strand
CTGGAGACCTCATCCTTACCAAGGATGCGCTCTACCAACTGAGCTATAGCAGCACGATCACAGCTCAATTAGTTTACCATAAAGCACATCATTTGGCAAGAGGTTTTTCCAAAAAAGTTCAGATTTTTTGAAGATTCGCCTTTGCCACGGTCTTTTCCGAGCTTTTTCCCACAAACCGGCCGAATTGGTCCGCCGCTTTATCAAACACTTTTCAGTCGTCCAGACCATCCCATTCGGCCAGAAACCGGTCCACGAACTGCTTCATATACTGCGTCCGCTCTGCGGCGATCGTTTTTCCGGATTCCGTGTTCATCATCTCTTCGAGCAAAAACAGCTTTTCGTAGAAATGATTCAGCGAGCACGAGTTGCTGTTCTGATAGGCTTGCTGGTCCATTCCTATCTGCGGAGGCTGGTCCGGGTCGTACATAGAACGGTTATGATTTCCGCCATAGGCGAAGGTGCGTGCAATGCCGATGGCTCCCAGTGCATCCAGCCGGTCCGCATCCTGCACACACTTTCCTTCCAAGGTCGAAGGCCGCACGGAGTCAGTCCCCTTGAAGGAAATTTCATCGATGATCGTGCAGATTTGCCGAATCTTCTCTTCCGGCACATTCTGGCTGCGCATAAATCCCACCGCACGGTCTTTTTTTGCGGTCGTCTGCGGCGAAAGCTTTCGATCGTCCACATCATGGAGCAGCGCCGCAAGGGCGACTGTTTCCGTATCTGCCTTTTCGGCTTCTGCAATTTTCAGCGCCATCCGATAAACGCGCATCGAATGATAAAAGTCATGGCCGCTGAAGTCCTCTTTGAACACATTCTTGATAAACTCGATCGCTTTTTGAATCGTCTGCTCCATCGTTTTCACTCCTGTTCTGCCAATGCGCACTGGCAAGGCCGTTCCGCTGCTCTCCGCAAACGCGAAGTTATGCCAGTCTCAAGATTCGCTTTATATCATCCAGATCTTCAACAAAATAGATTCCCTCCTGCCGCTCTTTGGAGGACAGTCCTTTTTCGATCATGTGATTTAGAAGTGCTTTCAGATCATCGTAGTAACCGTTCAGATTGTAGAGAATGCAGGGTGCGTCCAAGTGCTTTAACGATACTTTTGACATAACCTCTGCGATCTCCTCCAATGTTCCCGTGCCGCCGGGGAAGGCAATAAAAGCTTCGCCTAACTCGATCATTTTATTTTTACGCTCTGCCATGTCCTCGGTCACGATCAGCTTGGTTAATCCGTTATGCTGAAATTCATTTTCAATAAAAAAATTCGGTTCAACACCTATTACTTCTCCGCCGGCTTTCAAAACGCTATCTGCAAGCGCACCCATCAGCCCAGATTTGGAGCCGCCATAGACCAGTGCGTTCCCGCTGCTTCCGATCCATGCCCCCAATTCCTCAACTGCTCTTCGTAAGCATGGATCATTTCCTTCGTTTGCCCCAAGATAAACTGTAATATTCATTAAAATTTTCCTCCTGCAAATTCCGATTTCATCCCTTTTGTTTTCCCAGTATACCACACTCCCCGGAAAAGCACCATCCTGTGATGCAAAACGCCCTCTGCCGCACCATTTCGATGCAGCAGAGGGCGTTTTCAGGTTCAAATCACTTTATCACTCGATCAGGCCGTTCAGCAGAGCAAGGCACTTGCGGCTGTGCAGCTTGCGGATGGCCTTGGCCTCGATCTGGCGGACACGTTCACGGGTAACGCCAAAGTCTCGGCCGACTTCCTCCAGCGTGCGGGGACGGCCATCGTCCAGACCAAAGCGCAGACGGATGACTTTCTCCTCACGGGGAGTCAGGCTCTTCAGGGCCTGATTGATCTGCTGGGCCACCATCGCGCGGTCCGCAGCCTTGCCGGGAGCCTCGGCGTTCTCGTCCGCGACGAAATCGCCCAGCGAAGAATCCTCTTCCTCGCCGACGGGGCTTTCCAGACTTGCCGGCTCCTGCGCCATCCGCTGGATCTCGCGGACGCGCTCGACGCTCATATCCATGGCCTTTGCCAGCTCTTCCGGTGTCGGCTCGTGGCCGTTCTGATAGACCAGCTGGTTGGTGGCCTGACGCATCCGGTTGATGGTCTCGACCATATGAACGGGGATGCGGATGGTACGGGCCTGATCCGCGATGGCGCGGGTGATGGCCTGACGGATCCACCACGTTGCATAGGTGGAGAAGCGGAAGCCGCGGTCGCAGTCGAACTTCTCAGCCGCCTTGATCAGGCCGATGTTGCCTTCCTGAATGAGGTCGAGGAATGCCAGATTGTGGCCGACATGCTTCTTTGCGATGGAAACGACCAGACGCAGGTTGGCTTCGCTCAGGCTGCGGCGGGCATTCAGGCCGTCGCGGCGGATCTTCAGCAGCTCCTGACGGCGCTCGTCGGTCAGAGGACCGTTCTCGACGGCTTCCATGGCTTCCTCTTCGGCGGCCTTTTCCTCGGCGTCCTCGGCGGACTTTTCGTTGCCCTCTTCGTCGAGGTCCTCGGTGTAACTCCGGCTGTTCTCATCCTCTTCGAACGAGAAGCGGGCGCTGTT
This sequence comes from uncultured Faecalibacterium sp., assembly GCA_900551435.1. Taxonomy (GTDB): domain Bacteria; phylum Bacillota; class Clostridia; order Oscillospirales; family Ruminococcaceae; genus Faecalibacterium. The sequence goes on along the minus strand of URVW01000057.1, from coordinate 12,524 downwards.
CTTCTTGATGTACTCGGGTGCGCCGTACTTTGCGCGGTCGGCCTGCAGGATGTGCGCAGCCTCTGCACCGGCATGGATGCGGCGGCTCAGTTCCACTTCCTGTTCTGCGCTCAGCAGCGGGATCTGACCGATCTGCTTGAGGTAGTTCTTGACGGGGTCGTCCAGCAGTTCGTCCATAGCAGCCTTCAGGTCTGCGGGGTTCTCCTCTGCCTGATCGTCCTCGTCGTCGCCGCCCAGACCCAGCTCATCGCTGTTGGCCTCGGCGTTCTCCACCTCGGCAATGATGCTGTCCACGTCCAGCGCCGTATCTTCTTCCGCCTCGTTGTCCAGAACCTTGATGCCGCGCTCCTCCAACAGGGTGTAGAGGGTCTCCACATCCATCCGGCACTGAGAAGCCAGCGCTTTGGCCTCCTGTGCGCTCAGGGTGCCTTCGCCTTTCGTCAACAGTTCCTTCAAAGTCATGCCCATTTCGCTCTCTCCTTTTCACCCGGGCGGAGTTCCCGCCCGAAGTGACGTTGTATCATAGTTTTGCCCGCCGTTCAGATCACCAAACCGCCATTGACGCCGAACACCTGTCCGGTGATGTACCCGGCATCCTCTCCGGCCAGAAAGACCAGAAGCTTTGCCACTTCGTCGGCGCTGCCCAGACGGCCCACAGGGGTCTCGTCGGCCAGCGCCGCCTTGTCCTCTGCGGTGAACGCGGCCATCATATCGGTGTCGATGACACCCGGGGCCACACAGTTTACGGTGATGCCACTGGGTCCTTCCTCTTTGGCGAGGGCCTTGGTCAGGCCGATCAGGCCCGCCTTTGCAGCGGAATAGTGGACCTCGCAGCTGCCGCCGGTCTGGCCCCACATGCTGCTGACCGTCAGGATGCGTCCGGCCTTGCGGCGGATCATCCCGGGAAGTGCCAGCTGGCACAGATGGAACGCGCCCGACAGGTTCACGTCCAGCATATGCTGCCATTCGTCGGGGGTGATATCGGTGAACAGCTTCTGCTGTGCGATGCCCGCATTGCAGACCAGCACATCCACCCGGCCCAGCGCCTGTTCCACCGCGTGGAACGCGACCTCGCAACTGGCGCGGGACGCCACGTCGCACTGGACCGCGATGCAGCCGGGAAGCTCCTGTTCCAGAGCCGCTGCCGCGTCGGCGTTGGTGTGGTACAGCACCGCCACCTGCGCCCCCGCTGCATAGAATGCCCGGGCCGCTGCCGCGCCAATGCCGCGGTCACCGCCCGAGATCAGGACGCATTGTCCGTTGGAAGGGCGCGGTCTGGGCGCTTCCGCTTCGGGGGGAGCCGGTTCCGGTTCCGGCTCGCTCTGCTCCGGCTGGTCCACCTGCGGCGGCTCCGGCGCTTCCGGTTCTGCCGCTTTGGGCAGTTCCACCGGGGCGGTGTCCTCGTCCGACAGATTGAATGTCAGCTCAAATTCGTCATCGTACAAGAGTCAGCCCTCCTGTCGCTTGTTCTCTGTCTGCGCGATTTTTCCCACAGACAGGAGGAACCTGCCCTTCCCACGCTCGGCGGAGCAGCGCTCTGCTTCTCTCTTCCGGTCAAGTCCGGCCCTGCGGCGTGCCCGCCGATCGATGCGTGTGGTTTCGACAAGTTTCCATTGAATAATATAGCACAATTTTCCCAAAAAAGAAAGTGGGAACTGCTGACTTTTTCACGCAGTTCCCACTTTTTTCGTCCTTTTACCCCTTCACCGGCGGCTTCCAGCGGGGTTTTGCCGCCCGCTGCTCCCGCAGACGGAGGAAAAACGCCTGCAAGAGCGCTTGTGCTTCTTCGGCGCGGAGTCCCCGCTCAATGACCGGGTGATGGTTGAACGGCATCGCGAACAGATCCGTCACCGACCCGCAGCACCCGGCTTTGGTGTCAGCGGCTCCATAGACCACCCGCTTGATCCGGCTGTTGATGATCGCGCCGCTGCACATCGGGCAGGGTTCCAGCGTCACGAACAGCTCGCATTGCCACAGCCGCCAGCCGCCCAGCTTTTTGCACGCGGCGTCGATGGCCAGCAGTTCTGCATGGTGCAGCGCGTTTTTCTCGGTCTCACGGGTGTTGTGCGCCGCGGCGATGATCTCGCCGTCCTTCGCGATGACGGCCCCCACCGGCACTTCGCCCAGCGCCGCCGCCTTGGCGGCTTCTTCGAGCGCCGCGCCCATCAATTCATGGTCGGTCATACCGTTCTCCTTTCTGTCAGGCATTGCGCCAAGACGATGCCGTTGTTCAACAGATGCAGCCCCATCCCGGGCAGAAGGCTGCCGCTTTTCTGGGCGGCCCAGCCGAAGATCATCCCCATGCCCAGTGCATACAGCTTGGCGATGCCGCTTCCGTGCAGAGCTGCGAACAGCACCGCCTGAAGCAGAAGGGCCACATGATCTCCCAGCGGTTCCAGCAGCCGCAGCACCGCGCCCCGAAAAATGATCTCTTCGATCAGGGGCAGGAGCAGACAGCTCCGCAGGATGCCCGCCGCATCCGCCGGGGCTTCGCCCGCGCTGCCCGGGAACAAAACGCTGAAGCCCGCGGCCAACGCCGCCCACAGCAGCGCCGTGATTCCGCAGACCTTCCAGAACGCGGCCTTTTCCTGTTTTTCCTTCACGAACAGACCTCCCATCGGCGGACATTGTACCATATCCGGCCCATTTCGCGCAAGCTTCTGGCCTGTTTTGCGAAAAATCGACGAAATCTTGTTAAAAGAATTGACATTTCTACCGGGCATCTGGTATACTTTTCTCGACTTTTTTGAGATTTTGGTCGTTTAACGGCCCTGCCCTTGGAGGTTTTATTCTATGATCCGTATTCTCACCGATTCTGCGTCCGACATCCTGCCCGCCGAAGCCGAGCAGCTGGGCGTGACCGTGATCCCCTTGAACGTCACCCTTGAAGATGGAACTGTCCTGCGGGACGGCGTGGACATGACGCCCACCGAATATTACGGCGTGATGGCCCAGTGCCGCAAGCTGCCCACCACCAGCCAGCCCAGCCCGGAGCTGTTCGAGACGTTCTTCCTCGAAGCCGCAGCCGCCGGGGATGAGGTCATCGGCATCTTCCTGTCCCATGAGCTGTCCGGTACTTACCAGTGCGCCAAGCTGGCCGCCGACATGGCCAATGTGGACAACGTGCTGTTCGTGGACAGCGAGAACGTCTGTCTGAGCGAATCGCTGCTGGTCCGTCTGGCGGTCCATTTGCGGGACAGCGGCAAAACGGTGGGCCAGATCGCCGCCGCACTGGAGCACGCCAAGGAGCACCTGCATCTTGTCGCCGCCATCGACGACCTGAAGTATCTGCGCAAGGGCGGCCGTCTGCCCGCCGCTGTTGCGGTCGCGGGCGGGATGCTGGGCATCAAGCCGCTCATCTCCATCAAGGAAGGCAAAGTCGCCATGGCGGGCAAGGCGCGCGGTCTGCCCGGAGCCTATGTGGCTCTCTTCAAGAAGATCGAAGAGCTGGGCGGTATCAATCCCGCCTTTGCGGCGCTGGCCGGTTATACCGTCTCGACCCGCGAGGTCGCCCCCATCCAGAACTATCTGAGCGAAAACCTTCAGGTCGAGGACCCCCTCGTCCGCCAGATCGGCTGTGTCATCGGGACCCATGCCGGCCCCGGCGCGTTCGGCATCGCGTTCTTTGACAAGAGCCTGACGCTGGAACTGTAATGTAAATCGAAAACGAAACGGCTGCGGCACAGAGTGTGCCGCAGCCGTTTTTCTTTTACAGCACCGCGTCCGACAGCAGCTTTCCCAGCAGGAGCACCAGCACCACCAGCATCATGGGCCGGATGAACTTTGCGCCGTTCTTCAGGGCAAAGTGGGACCCCAGCAGGTTCCCCAGAATGCCGCTGACAGCGCAGGGGATGCCCACCGAGAACACCACCAGCCCGCTGGACAGATACGTCACAAGGCTGGCGTAGTTGCTGGCAAGGTTGAGCACCTTGGCGTTTCCGCCCGCCGTGCGCAGATCAAAACCCATCAGGGTGGTGAACGCGATGATGGCAAAGGTCCCGGTCCCCGGGCCGAACACGCCATCATACAGGCCGATGCCCAGCCCGATGGCCAGCGCAAGCGCGGCTTTTTTCAGGTTCATCGTGCCATCGTCGCGGTTTTCATCCGGCAGCTTCCGCCGCCAGAAGATCAGCACCGCCGCGATGGGCAGGATGGTGAACATCATCGTGCGCAGGGTCGTATCGCTGAGCAGCAGCACGATATACGACCCCAGCGCGCTGCCCGCGAAGCTTCCCGCCGCCGCCAGAATCCCAACTTTGACGTTCATCGCGCCCTTGCGGAAGAACTGCGCCGTCGCAAAGGTCGTGCCGCAGGCGGCGCTGAATTTGTTCGTGCCATAGGTATAGTGCACCGGTAGCCCTGCGAACAGGTAGGCAGGCAGACTGATCAGTCCGCCGCCGCCCGCTGCCGAATCCACGAACCCCGCAAAGCCGGTCATGCACATCAAAAAGACCAGCATCCCGGGGGCGATTGTTATACTTTCTGTCATATTTCTTTATCTTTCAACTCTACTTTCCAAAAAATATCCGATTTTGACGCTCCCCGTGGGGAATCACTCTCATCTGACTGTCCATCGCTTCCCCCAAGTTGAGCTGGCGGGCGCAGCAAGACAGAGTACTCAATCAAGATACAATTTTCCCTCACAGGCCAAGATCTGGTCCAAGATCATCCGCGACACCCGCGCGCCGTAGACCATCGACGGGTGGTCGTTGTACTCGATGATGTCATGGAACTCTTTATTCATGAGCACGATGACATATTCGCCGTAGGGCGTGTGGATGATGCCGCCATCGTTGCGGCACGCATTCATACTGCCGCTCTTGCTGGCGACCCAGATCAGTTCCGGCTCGCCCGTCTCCTCGCAGTCCAGATAGAACTGCGGGAAGTCGTGGGTCAGCATGGTATTGTAATGCTGCTGGCGGAAGATGGCCAGCATCTCCGCGCTGGCTTCCGGGCTGACCAGCGTGCCCTTCGCCACCTGTGCGAACAGCGCCGCGTAATCGCGCGGGGTGGTCGTGCCAAGGTCGCGGTAGCGGTCAAAGTGGAGCGGATTATGGAGGACCGTATGTTCGAAGCCCAACTCCTTGATACAGGCGTTGATGGTGTCCAGCCCCAGATAGTCGATGACCATATTGGTGGCGATGTTGTCCGAGCAAATGATCATCATGGTCGCGGTGTCCTTGACTTTGAGCTTCGCACCCACGCCCAAGGCGCGGAGCATTCCCGAGCCGTCCACGAACTGGCTTTCCTCGTAGGTGATAAAATCGTCCAAGCTGGCCTTGCCCCGGCTGACCTGCAGATACAGCACCGCCAGAATGAACGCCTTGATGGTGGATGCCGTTTCAAATTCCTCGTCTGCGCCGATCTCCACCGTGTGGCCGCGCAGGTCGTCCACGAACACGCTCATCTTGCCCTGATAGGAGTACAGTTCCGCCGCAATGCGCTTTTCCAACGTCATATTCTTGTCCATTTTGGAATATTCCTCTCTCTTTTTACAGATTTTCCTCAAAGAAGCGCTGTGCGTTCCGGTAGAAGATGCGCTCTACCTCGTCCTCGGTAAAGCCTTCCTTCCGCAGGGCATCGGCCAGCAGCGGCAGCTTGGAGCAGTCGTCCATCTCCAGCTTTCCGCCGATGCCGTCAAAGTCGCTGCCCAGACCGATGATCTCGATGCCGCCCACCTGTTTGAAGTGCGCCGCATGTTTTGCCATCAGGGCCGTGGTGCTGCGGCAGAGTTCCGGGCGGGGCTGGTCGTCGAGGAAGCCGGAGCAGTAGTTCAGGCCCACCAAGCCGCCGCGCTCTGCCATGACGCGGATCATCTCATCGGTGAGGTTGCGGCAATGCGGAGCCAGTGCGCGGCAGTTGGAATGGCTGGCCGCGAAGGGGCGGGTGCTGTGCTCGGCGATGTCCCAGAAGCCCTTATCGGACAGGTGGCTCACGTCCGCGATGATGTGCAGCCGCTCCATCTCGGCAAGGAACTCGAAGCCCTTTTCCTTCAGGCCCGTCTCAGTGTTGGGCTGGCAGGGCCAGATGGCATCCACGCCCGCACCCGGGACCACGTTCGGGCTGGCCAGCTCGTTTTCGTGGTTCCACGTCAGGGTCATCATCCGGACGCCCAGCTCGTACATCCGGCGCAGAACGCCAAGGCTGCCCTTGCAGCAGCCGCCTTCTTCGATGGTCAGCATCCCGCTGATCTTGCCCGCCTCGGCATTTTTGCGGATGTCCTCGGGGCGGTAAACCGGCGCGATCTGGTCCGGATACTTCGCCATAATGCGCTTGAACACATCGATCTCTTCCAGCGCCGTCACCAGCGGGTCGGCTCCGGGAGTCGGGTCCGCCAGATTCACAAAGGCGGCAAAGCATTGCAACATGTAATCGCCTTTCTGTAATTTTTGCAGATCAATATGCAGATCGTTTTGCGCAAAGCTCTTGTGTTCGCCCCGCTGTTCAGCATGGCGCAGTTCACTCAGGGTATCACAGTGCAGATCAAAAACTTTCATAGGTTCAACATCCTTTCAAAATAAACTTCCCACAGCATACAAACTCTTGACCAAGTCCTCCCGATAGAGCGGGTCCGCCGGGTCGAGGCTGTTCAGGACCACACCGCCGCTGTTCGCCGCGCCGGTGGAGTGGATGTACCGCCCCTCGCCCAGATACAGCGCGATGTGGCCGGGGAAATACAGTGCATCGCCCCGCTTTTTCTCTTCAAACGAGATCTCATGCATCGGCCAGCCCTCCACCAGCTTAGCGTCCCGGTAAATCAGGACGCCGCATTGCATGTAGGCGCTGCTGACCAGCCCGGAACAGTCGATGCCGCGGCCGGATTTTCCGCCCCAGCGGTACTCCGTGCCGAGGTATTTTTTCGCCTGTTCCACGAGTTGGTTCCGGAACGCCGCTTCGCTCCCGCCGTGCCAGCGGTCCAGCGCGGTCTGCACCAGTGTTTCCGGCTTGCAGCCCTCGGCCAGCGCCAGCGCTTCGTCGAAGCTGCGGCCCGCTTCCTGCGTGAATACCGCCGTCATCGGATAGCGCACCGGTTCCAATGCCACATCCCGGACATAGCCGGTCGTTCCGTCCACGAGCTGGACCTTCGCCCAGCCGTCGTGCGGTTCGGCTTCTTGCAGCCGGCGGAGCACCGCGCCGCGTTCCAGCTCCAACAGCCGGACGCCCTGCACCTTCGGCAGACTGAGCACATCGGTGGCGCGGCCCGCCATGACCAGCTCCGCGCCAAGATAGGCCCGCAGGTCGGATTCCTCCATAAAATAGAGGTCCGGCTCGAACACATAGCCGTGATAGCCGTAAAAAGTGACCACTTCGGCCACCCCGTCCGGGAGCTTCTCCCCTTCTGCGGTCACGCCGCCGGGTGCGGTGCGCACCTGACAGGCCTGTCCATACAGGCCCTCGTCCCCGATGGTGGAGACGATGCCCGCTTCGCTTTCCTTTGTGGTCGTCGGCAGGTCGTAGATGGTCACGACCGACCGTGCAAAGAGTGCAAATTTCATCCTTCCGGCACCTCCAACAGTTCCAGCAGCTCTTCCGGCTTCATAGACAAGATGGCTCCATCGGCGCTTCCTGTCACCGCCTCAGCCATCGACTGCTTGGCTTGCTGCAATTCCATGATCTTTTCCTCAATGGTCTCCTGCGCGATGAGCTTATACACCTGCACCGGGTTCTGCTGGCCGATGCGATAAGCGCGGTCGGTGGCCTGATTCTGGGCCGCGACGTTCCACCACGGGTCGTAGTGGATGACGATATCGGCCGCTGTCAGGTTCAGGCCGGTTCCGCCCGCCCGCAGGGAGATCAGAAATACGCTGACCTCGCCCCCGTTGAACCGCCGCACCAGTTCGGCGCGGACCGGCTTCGGGGTCGAACCTTGCAGGGTAAAGTGGCTGATACCCTCTTCGTCCAGACGCCTTGCCAGCAGGTCCAGCATCGAGGTGAACTGACTGAACAGCAAAATGCGGTGGCCGCCCTCGACGGCCGAGGTCACCAGCTCCACACAGGCGTCCAGCTTGGCGCTTCCGCCCTCCCAGTTGTCGGCGATGAGCCGCGGGTCGCAGCAGATCTCCCGCAGACGCATGAGCACCGCAAACACGGCCATCTTGTCCTCAGGTTTTGCCGCCCGCAGTTTTTCGCGGGCATCTATCACCGCCGCCAAATACAGCTTCCGCTGCTCGGCTTCCATCTCAATGCGATACACATTTTCGGTCTTGGGCGGCAGTTCCTTCAGAACGTCCGCCTTCATCCGGCGGAGGATGAACGGCCCGGTCAGCTGATTCAGCCGCCGCACCGCCGCCGGGTCGTTCTCCTGCACGATGGGCTTTTCGAATCGGGCGCAGAAGGTTTTGTACGGCGGCAGATATCCGGGCATCAGGAACGAGAAGATGCTCCACAGCTCGCCCAGCCGGTTCTCCACCGGCGTTCCGGTCAGTGCGAACCGCACCCGGCAGCTCACCTGACACACGGCCTTGTACTTCTGAGTCGTGTGATTTTTGATGGCCTGTGCTTCGTCGAGGATACAGGCGTAGAATTTCCGGTCCTGATACAGCGCTTCATCGCGGCGGAGCAGGTCATAGCTCGTCACGATCACGTCCGCGCTGTCCCACTGTTCGGCCAGTTCGGCGCGGTGGGCCGCGCCGCCGTCCACGACGATGCAGCGCAGTTCCGGCGTGAATTTCTGACACTCCTCCGCCCAGTTCAGCACCAGCGACGCCGGACAGACGATCAGGCTGGGCAGGGTGTTTTCGCCCAGCTCCTTGATGGAGAGCAGATAGCTCAGCACCTGAACCGTCTTGCCAAGTCCCATATCGTCGGCCAGAATGCCGCCCATCCCGTAGCCGTCCAGCGTCCGAAGCCAGCGATAGCCGTCCCGCTGATACTTGCGTAGGACTTTTTGCAGGGAGAGGGGCGGGGTGTATTCGCTGTCCTTGACTGCATGGAAGCTTCGGCTGATCCGCCGGAACGCATCGTCGCGGTTGAAGCGGATGCCGTTCTGTCCCGACAGTGCCCAGTCCAGACTCGGCGCGCGATAAAGCGGCAGTTCTGCATGATTTTTTCCAAGCTTTGCGCCGGAAAGCTCCAGCGTTTCGTTCAGCTCGTCCAGCCCTTCCAGACTGTCATCCAATCGGAGCAGCCGCCCGTCCCGCAGACGGTGATACCGCTTTTTCTGATGGAGCGATCTCAGCAGCTGTTTCAGCTCTCCCACCGGAAATTCGCCGGTGTCCACCTCGAGGTCGAGGACGCTTCCATGCACCGACACCCCCACGGAGATTTTCGGCGGCGGAGCCTGTAGGTTTCGGAACGCGTCCGTCAGATAGACCTCGCCCTCGTTTATCAGGGCCGGAACACCCTCGTCCAGAAAGCGATAAACGGCTTCCTCATCGTAGGTGCTGTACTGCAGCCCTTCGCCGGCTTCGAGATACCGGCCCAGCAGCTTTGCGGCCCGGTTCTCGGCCCGGGCATCCCGCACAAGTCCCTGCGGCGGGGGCGCGAACGGCGTCACGCGGTCCTCGCCGTACAAAAATTCCAGATGGGCGCTCACAGCCCCCATCTGCGGCGCATCCAAATAGAACTGCGTCACCGGTTCCAGCGGAATTTGATTCAGCAAAAGCCGTTCCGGGTCCTCGATGGTCACCTTTCGGCCCAGTTCCGGCAGCACATAGCTGCAAAATGCCGTTGCATCCTTGCTGGTAAAAAACAGGCTCTTTCCGCTCAGGGCCTTCAGTGCGGGCAGCATCCGGGCCGAACCCGCCCGGTCCAGCCGCCAAAGAGTATCCTCACTATAGAGGTAATCGGCATCCAGACCGCTCACCCAGCCCAGCGCCGGATGTACCGCGATCTCCACGCCGCCCCGCCGTTTTTCCACCTTCATGGTCAGCGAAGGAATGCCCTCGCGCAGAATGTAGCCGCCCAGCTCATGACGTCCGGCGTACATCGCCACCAGTGCGTCGAAAATTTCGCCGGTCAGCGCAATGCCGCCTGCAGGGCCTTTTTCAGCGCTTCCATAACTGCGCAGACGCCCGCTTTCCAGTTCCTGCTTGGCACTCACCTGACGCCGCAGCAAGCTCAAGATCTGCTGCGCTTCGGGGGTAAAGGCATCCCAGCGGTGCTGGAAGTTCAGCGCCTTGCCATAGCCGACGGTTTTCCCGGCCTCGATGTCCTCCAAAAGAGTCTGCACGCTCTTGACCACATACTGACGTCCGCCGTCCGAGATGCGCAGACGCAGCCATGGACGTTCTCCGGGCAGAAGGGTCAGTTCCGGTTCCAGCTCCACGAAGCCGGTGCGCTGGTCCACGACCGCTTCGTCCATGTCTGCCAGCGCACCTTCCTGATAGGTTCGAAGCAGCTCCCTGGCCGCCGCATCCGATTCCGGCTCGTCGCCCCGCCATTTTTTACCGAACAGCATCTCCAATCCCGAAGCATAGCTGTCCTTTCGGGCGGCTTCCGGCTCCTCGGCGGGCAGATTGGCCGTTCCGCGCACGACACCGGGGATCTGCGCCACCGGTTTCGGTGCTTCGGCCTCCTGTGGATGCCCGTCGTTGTCGTACATCAAAAGCGCACCAATATGCTTACAGCAGGGACCCTCACCGCTCTCGTTGTAGGGGCAGGAGCAGCTTGCGCTGACGAAGCTGCCGTTCTGGCGCAGCCACACCTGCGTGTGGTAAAGGTTGCGTCCGCCTCCCCGCACTTCCGCGCTGAGATGCCGCACTCCGTTTTCGGCTGTCTCGCAGTCGAACTTCTGGATGCGGCCAATGTAGGCCTTTGCTCGCGCGAAAATCGTGCTTCCCAGCAGATATCGGATGTCTTCCATGTCCATTCGGGTTCCCTCCCTCTGCGTGCTCTATTGGTTAAGCATACCGCACCGGTGGGCCAGATGCAAGAGATTTGCAGAAAAAATCCGCCGTCTCCTTTTTCCGAGGCAGCGGATCCCATTTTTTCTTCTGATTTTCAGTCCAGATGCAGGGAAACTCACTCCTGCTCTTTCGCCCGATAGTAGCAGACCAAGTCTGTCGGCCCGCGCACCGCATGATGCATCGCAAGGTGCTCGACGCCTTCATAGACAAACCCCAGCTTTTTCAGCAATTCCCCCGACCGCGTATGATAGGCATAGTGTCCGCCCGTGAACAGGACCGTGTCCGTTTTTGCGAAGTACGTCTCCACCACAGCCGCAAGAGCTTCCTGTGCATATCCGTTCCGGCGGGCATTGGGCGCGATCTCAATGCCCAGTTCCCAGCCCGGAACCGCACGTTCTGCGTCCTTCATCGAGATCACCCCGATGACGCGCCCGGTCTCCTTCAAAACAACGCTGTACCGCATCTGTCCTGCAAATTTCTGCATCAAGCGGCTGTATTCCTCATCCATTGCATCAAACGCATGGTATCCACCGCAGTCCAGCGTTGTTTCTTCGTCCGAAAAAATTGCAAAGACGTCCTCTGCATCTTCCACAGCAAACTGCCGCAGCTGCAAGCGCGGCGTTTCGATCGGCAAAACTTCCATGTATCCCTCTCTTTCCGTCAATCGGACGAATCCCGAAAATGGTCCGGCTTCAGCTCATATTCGACCGAGGACTGAAGCTCTCCGACCTGATCGACCCAAGAATTTTCACGAACCCGAAGCTTTTGGAATCCCAGCAGCTCATACACATGCTGAGCGCGCTGGTTTTTCAGGTTGGTATCCAGAACGATTTTTTCATACCCCATCGAAAACAGTTCCCGAAGGAGCATTCTGAGTACAGTCCGGCCCAGCCCTCTGTTCTGATATTCTTTCTCACAGATCTTGATCCCGATTTCGACGGTATGAGCATCCCACACATCGTAATTCATCTCTCCGATGACCGTTCCCTGAAAAAGGATCATCAGAATTTTCTTTGGTCCCTGCTCACACCGCGCCAGTTTCTCGCGAACCTGTTCTTCCGTCGTGCCAAGCCCTTTCGGAAATCCTGCGTGTGCCATCACGCTTCCATCGTTCCACCATTTTACAAGCTGTGCGCTGTCGTCCGCTTCGGCATCCCGGATGCACAGCATTCCCTCTTCTAAGCGCATGTCGCACACCTCCGGATATTCTGTGTTTTCTTCTATGATACCATCCAATCGCGCATCCCGCAATCGTTCTGAATGTTATCGCTTTTACTTTCCACGCTCTATCTCCGAAAGCTACACTCACGCTTCTTCGTTTTCGCTTGAAAAATCCACTGCACAGCCGCCAAGTTTCCTCGCAGCAGTCCCGCCTTACGCACTTTCCAATCCCCGCATTTTCCCGCACGCAAAAACGAACCCCCTGAAGAATCACTTCCTCAGGGGGTTCACATCAAGTCGGCGACTACCTATTTTCACGCGCCGTTTCCAGCGAACTATCTTGGGCACGAGTGAGCTTAACTACTGTGTTCGGAATGGGAACAGGTGGGACCTCACCGTCATCGTCACCGACCATATGACTGGCTTAGTATACCATACGGTTTACTATTTGTCCAGTGTTTTTAGAAGGACGTGCCTTCAAAACTGAATAATCACTGCTAACATTTTTTCGTTGAC
>URVW01000056.1 GCA_900551435.1 uncultured Faecalibacterium sp. | reverse complement strand
ATCTCCAACACCGCTGAGTACGGCGACTACCGCACCGGCAAGCGTCTGATCACCGCCGAGACCCGCAAGGAGATGAAGAAGGTCCTGACCGAGATCCAGGACGGCACGTTCGCTTCCGAGTTCCTGACCGAGATGAGCCCCAACGGCGGCCGCAAGGTCCACTTCCTCGCAAAGCGCCGCATGGAAGCAGAGCTGCCCATCGAGAAGGTCGGCGCAGAGCTGCGCAGCATGATGAGCTGGCTGAAGAAGTAAGCTTTTCCCGCAGAACGATTTGAATTTCATCGATTTATAAAGCGCCGGGCGCTGTTCTCTCACCCAGCAGCATCAAGTCTGCTGTTGCTGACAAGGAGAGCGGGGCCCGGCATTTTGTGATAAACGCTCTATCTGCCCGACGTGCCAATGGCTCCCCCTTTGGGGGAGCTGGCAGCGCCGTCAGGCGTTGACTGAGAGGGTTTTCTGAAAAAGAGAGAGGATAACATGAGAAGTGACAACGTGACCAAAGGCTCGGAGCGTGCACCGAACCGAAGCCTGTTTTACGCCCTTGGCTATACCCCCGAAGAGCTGGACCGTCCGCTGATCGGCGTCGTGTCCGCCTACAGTGAGATCGTTCCCGGCCACATGAATCTGGACAAGATCGCCGACGCGGTCAAGGCCGGTGTCGAGATGGCGGGCGGCACGCCCATCCTCATTCCGGCCATCGGCGTCTGCGACGGCATCGCCATGGGCCATGTCGGCATGAAGTATTCGCTGGCTTCCCGTGAGCTGATCTGCGACAGTGTCGAGACGATGCTCATGGCCCATCAGCTGGATGGTCTGGTCCTCGTCCCCAACTGTGACAAGATCGTTCCCGGTATGGTCATGGCTGCGGTCCGCATGGACGTGCCCGCTGTGGTCTGCTCCGGCGGCCCGATGCTGGCCGGTACTTACGGCGGCGAAGAAGTCAGCCTGTCCAAGATGTTCGAGGCTGTCGGCGCTTACAAGGCCGGCATGATCACCGATGAACAGCTGGAGGACTGCACCTGCAACTGCTGCCCCAGCTGCGGCAGCTGCTCCGGCATGTACACCGCCAACAGCATGAACTGCCTGTGCGAGGCCATCGGCATCGCGCTCCCCGGCAATGGAACCATTCCGGCGGTCTACTCCAAGCGTCTGCAGCTGGCAAAGCACGCCGGTATGGCCATCATGGACATGGTGAACAAGGGCATCACCGCCCGCCAGATCATCAACGAGCGCTCCATCCGCAACGCTCTGACCTGCGATATGGCACTGGGCTGCTCCACCAACACCGTCCTGCATCTGCTGGCCATCGCCTACGAGGCCGGTGTGCCCATCGACCTGAAGCTCTTCAATGAGATCAGCGCCAAGACCCCCAACCTGTGCCATCTGGCCCCGGCTGGTCCCACCCATATGCCGGACCTCTACGCTGCGGGCGGCATCCCCGCCGTTCAGGCCGAGCTGGCCAAGAAGGGACTGCTGGACCTCGATGTTCCCACCGTCACCGGCAAGACGCTGGGCGAGAACATCAAGGGCGCACACATCCTCAATGAAAAGGCCATCCGTCCCATCGAGAACCCCTATTCTCAGACCGGCGGTCTGCAGATCCTGTGGGGCAACATCGCACCGGACGGCTGTGTCGTCAAGCGCAGCGCCGTGGCTCCCGAGATGCAGGAGCACTCCGGCCCCGCCCGTGTGTTCAACAGCGAGGAGACGGCTATCGCCGCCATCTATGCCGGCGAGATCATCCCCGGCGACGTCGTGGTCATCCGCTACGAAGGCCCCAAGGGCGGCCCCGGCATGCGTGAGATGCTGAACCCCACCTCCGCTCTGGCCGGCATGAAGCTGGACAAGACCGTTGCCCTCATCACCGACGGCCGCTTCTCCGGCGCGTCCCGCGGCGCGGCCATCGGCCACGTCAGCCCCGAAGCCGCTTCCGGCGGCCCCATCGGCCTGATCGAAGAGGGCGATATCATCCACATCGACATCCCCAACGCCAGCATCACGCTGGAAGTCTCCGATGAGGTCCTCGCCGAGCGCAAGGCCAAGTATGTCGCTCCCGAACCCAACATCAAGACTGGCTGGCTCAGCCGCTATGCCCGCATGGTCACCAGTGCAAATCTGGGCGCGGTGCTGAAGTAACACATCCTATCAAAGAGGAATCGCTGCGAGCGATTCCTCTTTTTTCTGCCACAAAAGTCCAAAATCGTTCAAAATAAGTCATACCCATTTCGCAAAATTTGAAGAAATCATGAATTTTCTGTGTTTCTGGAATGGACAACCGGCGCGATTTCGGGTACAATGAGAGCTGTTCTTTCCGTCCGCTTTCCCACGCGGCGGATTTTTTCATTACATCAGAGGAGGAACTTTCATGTTCGAAAAGATCTTTCACCTGAAAGAGAACCACACCGATGTCAAGACCGAGATCATGGCTGGTATCACCACCTTCATGACCATGGCCTACATCCTCGCGGTCAACCCCAGCATCCTGTCGGCTTCCGGCATGGACGCCAACGCTGTCCTGATCGCTACTTCGCTGGCATCCTTCATCGGCACGGCGCTGATGGCTCTGCTGGCCAACTATCCCTTTGCACTGGCTCCCGGCATGGGCCTGAACGCATACTTCTCCTACACGGTCGTCCTGACCATGGGCTATAGCTGGCAGCTGGCGTTGATGGCCGTCTTTGTGGAAGGCATCATCTTCATCGTGCTCAGCCTGACCAATGTGCGTGAAGCCATCTTCAACGCCATCCCCATGACCCTGAAGAGCGCGGTCAGCGTCGGCATCGGCCTGTTCGTCGCCTTTGTCGGTCTGCAGAACGCAAAGCTCATCGTCAACAGCGACTCCACCCTCGTCACCTATCAGCACTTCAAGGGTGAGACCTTCCACAGCATCGGCGTGGGCGCGATCCTTGCCCTCGTCGGCGTGCTCATCACGGCCATCCTGCTGGTCAAGAAGGTCAAGGGCGGCATCCTGTACGGCATCCTCATCACTTGGGTGCTGGGCATCGTCTGCGAGCTGACCGGCATCTATGTGCCCAATGCGGATGCGGGCATGTACTCGGTCATCCCCACTTCCTTCATCAGCTTCGATTTCTCCGCGCTGGGCAAGACCTTCGGTCAGGTCTTTAAGACCGACTTCTCCGGCGTCGGCATCCTGAACTTCTTCGCGGTCATGTTCTCGTTCCTGTTCGTGGACCTGTTCGACACGCTGGGCACGCTGATCGGCGTGGCTTCCAAGGCCGACATGCTGGATGAGGACGGCAAGCTGCCCCACATCAAGGGCGCTCTGATGGCTGACTCCATCGCCACCTGCGCCGGTGCAGTTCTGGGCACTTCCACCACCACCACCTTCGTCGAAAGCGCTTCCGGCGTCACCGAGGGCGGCCGCACCGGCCTGACCTCCATGACCACCGGCGTGCTGTTCCTGCTGGCGGTCGTGTTCAGCCCCCTGTTCCTGACCATCCCCAGCTTTGCAACGGCTCCTGCCCTGATCATCGTCGGCTTCTACATGATGGGTTCCGCCCTGAAGATCGAGTTCGACGATCCCGCAGAAGGCATCCCCGCTTTCCTGACCATTCTGGCCATGCCGACCGCTTACAGCATCTCGGAAGGCATCGCCATCGGCGTCATCTCCTGGACCCTGCTGAACCTCATCACCGGCAAGGCCAAGGAAAAGAAGATCAGCCCGCTCATGTATATCCTGACTGTGCTGTTCATCCTCAAGTACGTTCTGCTGTAAAAACAGCATGAAAACGACCCTCTCCGTCCTGCGATGGAGAGGGTCATTTTTTGTCGAAATTTCTTGTTGCTGCCCTGTTTTTGTGTTATACTAAATTTGCTGCCCCGCCCCTCCATTCGTTAGGACGGAAGGAGGTGAGCGTCTGATGGAGGTGTTTTTTACATTTCTGGCGTCTGTTATAGCAGACACGATCGCGGGAGTTTTCTCGGACCGAATCTGCAAGTGGCTTGACAGACAGAATAGGGACAGCGAGCACTAAACCAAGAAGCCCCTCGGTAGGATCAGTACCGAGGGGCTTCGTTTTGGTTTGCGTCTGATGGAGTAGACAGGTGTTTCTTACATTGTAGCCTTAGTATAAGCCCGCTCCAAGAAAATGTCAAGCGTTCCGCAAAAAATTTACTTTTTATGCGGGAGATGCACCTCGGGGATCGCCACATTCTCATAATGGATCGGCTCCGAATGCGGGTGCGCCTCCTCCGGGTGCTGGGGCACTTTTCCGGTGTGCACTTCCGGGACGGCGACCCGGTCCTCCTCATGCTCACGCGGGTGCTCAGGCTTGCCCCACAGTTTTTTCTGGAACCACATTTTCAAATGATGATAGAACATTGTGCTCTCCTCAAATCAAATTGATAAACAACGTAATGACCAGACTATTGATGAAATCCGCAAACAAACTGCCCACCAGAGGGATGAGCAGGTATGCCTTGACTGAGGGCGAATACTTATCGCAGAGGACCTGCATATTCGCCATTGCATTGGGGGTCGCGCCCATGCCGAAGCCGCAGACGCCCGACACGATGACCGCCGCATCGTAATCGTGGCCCATGACATTGAACACGACCAGAATGACATACAGCGCGATGAACACCGTCTGCCCTGCCAGAAGGATGACCAGCGGACCCGCAAGGTCTGCCAGCTGCCAAAGCTTCAGGGTGATCATCGCCATGCCGAGGAAAAGCGACAGACTGATGCCGCCGATATCGTTGATCTCGCCCATATAGGTCGTGAATTTTCCGCTGTACTCGCCGATGTTCCGGATACAGGCCGCCGCGATCATCGCGCCGATATAGATGGGAAAGGTCATTCCGGTCAGGGACAGCAGCTTGGAGAAGATCGTGCCGATGCCGATGGCCAAGATGAGCTGGAACACCGCCGAGGGGTACATGCTGACATGGCGCTCGTGCTTCATTTCCTCCTCGACCAGAAGGCTGTCGTCCTCCGGCACGACGGTCTTGAGCAGATCGTGTTTTTCAATGAGCATCTTGCCGATGGGGCCGCCCATCATGCTGCCCGCGATCAGGCCGTAGGTCGCCGCCGCGGTGCAGAGCGTCGTTGCGCCGGAGATGCCGAAATCCTCCAGCACCGGGCCGAACGCGCCCGCCGTGCCGTGGCCGCCGACCATCGGGATGGAGCCGGTGCACAGACCGACCAGCGCATCCACTCCCAGCAGCTTTGCCAATCCCACCGCCAGAACGTTCTGTCCAACGATCAGCACGATGACCAGCCCCAGAAAGACGATCATCGCTTTTCCGCCGCTCTTCAGGACCTTCAGATTCGCCTGAAATCCGACGGAGGTGAAAAAGAACACCATGCAGACTTCTTTCAGGATATCGTCGAATCCAAACTCAGCAATGCCGGTGACATAGCATACACAGGTAAAAATGGCGAACAACACACCGCCGATGACGGGAGCCGGGATGCAGAATTTTTCCAAGACCTGCACCCGGCTGCGCAGAAACTTGCCAAGCATCAGGACCAGCACCGCCATAGCCAGCGTCTGATACATATCCAATTCGATTTTCATTTGAAGCTTTCCCTCTGTCTCAGGCCGTTCAATCGACCGTAATTCCCACCGTTTTATAATAAGCCGCTGCTCCCGCATGGAACGGAACCCCAACGCCCTCTACTGCGTCCGCTTCCGCATCCAGTGCGATGCCAAGCTGTTCTTCCAGCCCTTCCCGGCCGGTAAACAGCAGCTGTGTCAGCTTCTGCACCTGCTTGGCGGGAACGGCATCGTTGACCAACAGCAGCGCTTTCACGCCCACGGTCTGCACATCTGCATCCTGTCCGGGATAGGTCCCCGCCGGAATGACGGTGCTCTGGTAGGCTTTCGACAGGCTTAAAAGCCGCTGTGCCGCTGCGCCGTCGATGGGCAGCAGACGGACTTCGCACTCCTCTGCCAGCCCCATCAGCATCTCAAACGGTGCGCCGGATGTCACGAAGAGTGCATCGATCTTTCCAGCCTTGAGCTGTGCCGCTGCATCGGTATAGTTCAGATTCAGGCAGTTCACCAGCTGGTCGCTGAGGCCATACGCTGCAAGAATCTGCTTGGCGTTCTGCTCGGAACCGGATTCTTCCTCGCCGATGCTGACCGTCTTTCCCTGCAGGTCCTCGATGGTTTCAATGCCGGAATCTGCCCGCACCACGACCTGACAGGCTTCCGTATAGAGGGCCGCAACGGCAGAAAAACTGCCCTCTTCCTCTTCTTCCGCAAAGATGCCGGTACGGTTTTCTGCATCCTGCGCAAGGTCGGCCTGTGCGATGGCCAGCTGCAGATAATCTCCCATCAAAAGCCGAAGGTTGGCCGCCGAGCCGGCGGTGGTCTTTTCTTCGACCGTTCCATTGGACGTTTCATTCTCCAATGCTGCAAACTGCTGACCAAACGCATGATACACGCCGCCTTCGCCCGCAACGCCAAAGCGCAGCCGGTTCAGCGTCTGTGACGAGCAGCCTGTCAGCAGCGCGGCCACCGTCAGAACGATGGCCGTCAATGCCAGTTTCCACGAATCTTTCATATTCATTCCCTCTGTTCTTTCCTGCCCAAGCGGCAGTCATACTTTCCATATTAAATTATACGCATCCAGAGGGTGAGCTTCAATCACTTCCGCAATATTTTAACCGCCAAACAGACCAAAAAAGCTGGTATGAGTCATTCCCAGCACCAAAAACAGGATGATGAGCGCAAACAGCACCCCGATGATGAGATCCATCTGATGCACGGTCAGCGGGAATTTATCGTAGATCTTTTCCTTCGGGTTCACGAAATTGGGGTCGTTGTTGTTGAGGAAGGTCTTTTTGCCCTCCTCGCTCTGGGCCTTTGCCGCAGCAAATTCGGCCTGTTCCTTTTCCAGCTGGGCCTCGCGCTCAGCCAGAAGCGCTTCGCGGCGGGCCAGTTCGGCTTCTTTTTCGTTTCGTTCCGTCATTGGTTTTTCTCCTTGGTTTTTTCCTATTATAGAATATTTTTTCGTCGGTGGCAATCCTTACACAAAAAGGGCCGCCCGCTGCAACGAGCGGACGGCCCACAGAGACGTTTCGATTACTTCTTCGCGAGGTACTTGCGGATATCGATGGCGACAGCCACGATGATGACAAGGCCCTGCACGATGTAGGTGTAGGAGGAGTTGACGTTCATGAACTGCAGAGCGACCTTCATCAGCTCAAAGACCAGAACGCCGACCAGAATGCCGGGGACCGTGCCGACGCCGCCGGTGGTGGAAACGCCGCCGATGGTGGAAGCTGCGATCGCGTCCAGCTCATAGCCCTGTGCGGTGTTGACGGATGCGCCGCCGGACTTTGCAGCCAACAGGCAGCCAGCCAGACCGAACATGCAGGAAGCGAGGATGTAAATGCGGATCTTGGTCGCTGCAACGTTGACACCGGCGACCTCAGCAGCAGCTTCGTTGCCGCCGATGGCGTACATGTACTTACCGTGACGGGTCTTGTTGTACAGGAACCAGAAGCAGGCAGCCACGATCAAGGCGATCCAGATCAGGACAGGCACGCCGATGATGGTGTTGGAAGCCAGAGAGGTGAAGTCCTTGTTCAGGGAGCCGATGGGAGTACCGCCGGTGTAGACCAGGCAGATACCATAGACGACCTGCTGCATGCCCAGCGTTGCGATGAAGGGCTGGACCTTCAGGTAAGAGACGACCAGACCGTTGCACAGACCCACGATAGCGCAGATGGCGATGACCAGAATGAACACCACGGGAGTGGGCAGGGTGGGCATATTGGGATAGAACTTACCGGTAGCGCCCTCGGTCTGCGCAAAGATGCAGGCGAGGCAGGCTGCAAAACCAGCCAGACGGCCAGCCGACAGGTCGTTGCCGGTGGTGATCAGACAGCCGGAAATGCCCAGCGCGATGATATAGCGGATGGACACGTTCTTGAACAGGTTGATCAGGTTTGCAACTGCAAAGAAGTTGGGGTGGATGATGCCGACGATCAGGGACACGAGCAGCATCAGGACGATGATGGCGTTTTCACTCAGCCACTTTTTCACGGCCTTGCCATTCAATTTTTTGGTAGCTTCCACGATAGACAGCCTCCTTATTTACTGATTGGCCGCAGCCGTTTCAGGTGCGGTCTCAAACTGGGTCGCCAGCGCCATGATGTTCTCCTGGGTGGCGTCCTTGCCGTCGATGAAGCCGGTGATGCGGCCATCGCACATGACCATGACACGGTTGGACATACCGATGATCTCGCTCATTTCGGAGGAGATCATGATGATGCTCTTGCCCTGCTTGGCCAGATCGGCAATGATGCAGTAGATCTCGTACTTTGCACCGACGTCGATGCCGCGGGTCGGCTCGTCGAGGATCAGCACATCGGGGTTATTGGCCAGCCAGCGCGCGATCAGCACCTTCTGCTGGTTGCCGCCCGAAAGGCTCTTGATCTGCGTCTTGGGGCTGGGCACTTTGATGGCCATTTTTTCTTTATTCGTCGCAACAAGGTCCAAAATCTTCTTGTTGTCCAGCATGATGGGGCCTTTGCGCAGGGCGTCCAGCGAAGCGATGGAAATGTTATCGGCCACGCTCAGAACGCCCATGATGCCGGTCGCACGGCGGTCCTCGGTCAGCAGAGCCACGCTCTTCTGGATGGCGTCGCGGGGCTGCTTGATGTTGGCCTCTTCACCCTTGATCCACACTTTGCCGGAGGTGTGTGCGCGCAGACCGAAGATGCCTTCCATCAGCTCGGTGCGCTGTGCGCCCACCAGACCTGCCACGCCCAGAATTTCGCCCTTCTTCAGCTCGAAGCTGCAATGGCGGAAGGAGCGCGGATGGATGGAGGTGAAGTCCTCCACCTTCATCATGATCTCATCGGAGGGGTGGTTCTCCAGCGGCGGATACAGGTTGGACAGCTCACGGCCGACCATCTTGGCGATGATCTCCTCTTTGGTCATGTTTGCAACGTCCCACTTACCGATGTAGTGGCCGTCACGCATGATGGTCACTTCGTCGGCGATGACCTTGATCTCGTCCATCTTATGGCTGATGTAGACCAGTGCAACGCCCTGATCCTTCAGCTCCCGCATGATGCGGAACAGCGATTCGACCTCGTTTGCAGTCAGCGAAGAGGTCGGCTCGTCCAAGATCAGCACCTTGCAGTTTGCAGAGACGGCTTTTGCGATCTCCACCATCTGCATCTGTGCGATGCTCAGGCTGCCCAGCTTGGCGTGCGAGTTGATGTCCAGCTTCAGCTTTTTCAGCAGGTCATCGGTATCCTTATACATTTTGGAATGGTCCACCGTGGTGATGGGGCCATATTTCTTGATGGGATAGCGGCCCAGCCAAATATTTTCGGCCACGGTACGGGCCGGGATGGGCTGCAGCTCCTGATGCACCATCGCGATGCCGCGGTTCAGTGCCTCCAGAGGGTTGGGGATGGTAGCTTTTTGGCCTTCGTATTCGATCTCGCCTTCGTCCATCTTATAAATGCCGAACATGCATTTCATCAAGGTGGATTTGCCAGCGCCGTTCTCACCCATCAGGGCCATAACTTTGCCGGGGCGAAGCTCCAACTGCGCGTGGTCCAGCGCTTTGACGCCGGGGAAGGTCTTGACCACGCCTTTCATTACCAGACGGTATTCTGACATTCCGCAGAGCCTCCTTGTCGTTCAAAATCAGGCTTTGCAGCAAAATCCCAGCGAAAACAAGGCGCGTGCGCCGAGAAGCTTTCTCGCACGCACGCGCTTTTTAGCTTTTATCAAGCCTAGGACTCACTGCGTACCTTGCAAACGTGAGTGATTCTCAGCTGAGATTAGAGGTACTGAGAAGCGTTCTCGGTCGTGACCTTGACGTAGTCGACCCAGTAATACTCCTCGACATCCTTGCCCTCGACATACAGCTTGGTGGCTGCAGCGGCTGCGGTTGCCTGACCAACGTCATCGTTCAGAACCGTGCCGGTCATCTTGCCGTCAACAACGTTCTGGACAGCCTCGCTCAGTGCGTCAACACCGACCAGATAGATGTCCTCACCGACCTTGCGGCCAGCCTGCTCGATGGACTGCAGAGCGCCCAGAGCCATTGCGTCGTTGTTGCAGAAGACAACTTCGATCTTGTCGCCGTACTGTGCCAGAGCGTTTGCAACGTCCTGCTGTGCGGTGGTCTGATCCCAGTTATCCAGATACTCATACAGGCACTCGACTTCCTTGCCGGCATCGGTCAGAGCCTTGATGGAATACTCGGTACGATACTGTGCATCGATGTTCTCGGGGTCGCCCTTGCACATGATGTAGGTGATCTTGCCGTCGCCGTTGATATCGCCCTGAGTGGGGGTCTCGAGGATCAGCTCGCCCTGATAAGTACCGGACTGACGTGCGTCTGCACCAACGTAGCAGCACTTGCCAGCATAGGAATCCAGAACAGCCTTGTCCGGCTCACGGTTGATGAAGACGATCGGGGTGTTGGACGGAGAGATGGTGTCCACGATGGTCTGAGCGGAAGTGGTCTGGACGGGGTTGATGACCAGAACGTCCACGCCCTGCTGCAGGAAGGTGTTGATCTGCTCAGTCTGGGTATTCTGGTCGTTCTTGCCATCGACGATGGTGACGGAATAGCCCATATCCTTCAGGTACTCTTCCAGATCGGTGCGGTACAGGGTCATGAAGTTATCAGCAAACTGATAGATGCAGACGCCGATGTTTGCGCTGCCGGTAGAAGCAGCAGCAGAAGAAGCAGCGGCGGTAGAGGAAGCTGCCGTAGAGGAAGCAGCGGTGGAGCTGGAGGAGCCGCCGCAGGCGGTCAGAACGCCAGCAGCACCCACAACAGCGGAAGCCTTCATGAAGTCACGACGCGAAATCATTTTCATAATAATGTTCTCCTTCATTCGCATATCACAGCATTCCACAAAACGCACGAAAGCGCACGTTTCATGATTTCTGTTTGTATTATAACCGTCTGCAAAATTATTCGCAATAGAACAAGTTCACAAGATTCCAAGCTTTCTTTTGTGCATCTCTCACAGTTGTCTCTGTTGGATGCAAGATTGTTTTTGCTATCAAGCACAATTTCTGTCGAATCTGCAACATGCGTCCAAATTCCATGAAAAAATCCATAAAATCTCTCAAAAGGGTTACAATTCTTCTTTGCATTTGCAACAATCCTCTCCGATGCAAAAAGACCCATCTCGTCCTTGTACGCGACAAAAGGACAAAATGGGTCTTTTTTTCATTTTCGGTGATCTCGTTACTTTTCCTTGTGCTCCCGGCGGTAGCGGGTGGGGGTGACGCCGAGGGTCTTTTTGAAGATCTTGGTAAAATAATTCACGTCCAGAATGCCCACTTCCTCAGCCACCGCGGCGATGGTGTGGTTGTTCTGTTCCAGCAGCTGTGCCGCGCGGTTGACTCGCTGGGTGTTGATATAGTCGATGAGGGTGGTCCCCGTCTCCTGTTTGAACAGAGCGGACAGGTACGACGGGCTGATGAAGCACATCGCGGCCAGATTTTTCAGAGTCAGCGGCTCGGAGACGTTCAGGTTGACGTAGTTCATCACCTTCTGGACGGCGGGCGAGTATTCCTTCAGCGAGTAGCGGCGGACATAGGCGCAGTAGTCCCGCACCATCTGCCACATCAGCTCGTCCGGGATGCTGTCGGCGTCCTCGATGTACCGCGCGTACTTGCTGGAAATGGCATCGATATAATAAGGATGGACCTTGCTCGGCTCGATGGCCTTGCGCAGCAGGGTGTTGAACACGATCATCCGATTCTTCTGCTGGTAGAGCGAGCCTTCGAACCGGCCGCCGTAGGTAAAGCGGGAATGCTGGTGCATCGCTTCGATGGCCGCTTCGTCGTCGCCGCGGCTCACGGCCTCGAAGATGCGGTTCTCGGATTCATACCGCTGTTCCAGCATCGCGACCGGGATCTCTTTCTGGAACTCCGGCTCGTTGAAATACCGGACATCCGGCAGGAACTGGAAGGGCAGGAACTCCTTGATTTCCTTCACGTTCATCGTTTCCTCGTCGAACATCATCCCCACGAGGACCCGGATGGTGGAATAGAAATCGTTGGCTTCCAGCACCTTGACGCCGTTGTAGTATTCCTGAATAGCGCTCTCCCCGGCTTCGCCCAGATAGCGCTTGACCCATTTGCGGGATTTTTCGCTTCTGGGGCCGAACGTCCAAGGTCCGACCAGAAAAACGGTGTTCTTCTCATCTGGGATGCGGAAGAGCGCAAAGTGGAGTTCAAACGTTCCTTCGACAAACAGCAGCGTCTGTTCCGGGGTGCTGTCCAGCAGGAGCTGGCCGAATTCCTGCCAGTCGAACTGCGGGTCCAGCGACCGCCGCAGACCGTAATCAAATTCTTCCAGTCCCTCAAAGGGCGGTTTCACCCGCCGGGTGGGGATATTCTGCGCTGCTGCCAGCTTGGTAAGGACCTGCAATGGATCGACCCGCATGATTTACACCGCTCCTTTACGCATCTTCTTCTGAAATTTCATCTGATATATTAGTATACAGTATTTTTCCGTAGGAAACAAGTGGCAGAACGCAGAAAAGCGCCCCGCCGTCCCAAGACAGCGGAGCGCTTTCGTTCAAACCTCTCCGTCTCGCATTCGCTCGACAGCTCTCCTTGTAGGAGAGCCTCTGGCGAAGAGGAGAAGCTTCTGGGCCTCTCCTATCAGGAGGGGTTTCCTTATTGATTGCGGCGGGCAGCCAGAGCAGCAACGTTCTCCTCGACCTTCTTCTTGCTCAGCGGGTAGAGGAAGGCCAGCGCCAGAACGATGGCAACAAAGCCCACGATGGGAGCGATGCAGGCCATATTGAAGATGCCGCGGGTGACAGCGGGATCGAACGCGGTAGCCTCGGTGTAGCCGATAATGCCCAGCAGCGCGCCGACCAGACCAGACGAGAATGCCTGACCCAGCTTGCGGGCGAAGGAGTAGACGGAGTAGATCGTACCGTCCTCACGCACACCGTTGCGGACCTCGGCGTCGTCGATGACGTCGGTGATCATTGCCCAGATGATGGTATTGAAGAAGCCCATGCCGACATTCGACAGGATGTAGCATGCCACGAAGCCCCAGACATTCGCCGGACGCCAGAGGAAGCAGACCAGCCAGATGATCGCAGAGCAGATGCAGGACACCATTGCCAGTTCCTTCTTGCCGAACTTTGCAGCCAGCTTGGAAGCGAACGGTGCGCAGATGACCAGCATGACCACCGTGCCCAGCAGACTTGCGGTGGACTGTGCGGCGGCGCTGCCGTAGACGTTCGGGTAGACGTAGCCAGCCAGACTCATGACGGTCAGCTGAGACAGCAGAACAAAGATGGCGGCCACGATGATGCCCAGCAGGGCCTTGTTGGTGAAGATGCTCTTGAAGATCGCGGAAGCGCTGACCTTCTGATTGCTTGCGGGGACTTCCACGCGCTCACTGGTCAGCTTGAAGCAGACGATGTAGCACAGGATAGCGCAGATGGAGAACACGCCCGCGATGATGGTCATGCGGGAGCCGGACATGACGGTCTTGCCGTCCACGACCACATAGGCCACCATAGGGGTGGCAACGCCGATGACCATGTTGGCCAGCGTGGAACCAATGGTACGCCAAGTAGACAGTTCTGCACGGTCCTTGGGGTCTGCCGAGATGGCGGAAGCCATGGAGCCGTAGGGGATGTTGATGGAGGTGTAGAAGATGGAGCCCCACAGGATGTAGGTCACAGCCAGCCATGCGACCTTAAAGCCGTAGGGCATATTGGCCAGACCGGCCTGATAGATCAGGAAGGATGCGATGGCGACCGGGCCGCACATCCGCTTGATCCACGGGCGGAACTTGCCGTCCTTGGTGGGCTTGGAATGGTCCACGATCTGGCCCATGCCAACATCGGTGAATGCATCCACGAAACGGGCGATCATCATGACAGCGCCCACGATGGCGGCATTGACACCCATGACGTCGGTGTAGAACTTCATCAGGAAGCTCGACGACAGCAGGAAGGTGAAATCGTTGCCGAAGTCACCGAACATGTAGCCGATCTTGTCCTTCATGCCGAAGGGAGCGGCTTTCTTCATCTCATTTGCCATTGGTTTCTCCTTAACTCGAACTCGCGGTTTTGAACAATACAGCAAAATACGGAACGCTGTATTTTATCTGGTATACTAGTATTATGACAAAGATTTAGCAATCATCGTTAGAAGAATTTTTAGGTGAAAAAGTAGAATTTTACGATTATTCTTTGTGCATCTTCACAGATTTTTCATATTCTATGCCGACTTCCTTTCGCCATTCTCGCTTTTTACAGTAGAGTTTACCAGTTTCTTTCCGAGTTTGATTTATATAATAGGTATTCTGCCCGGAAAGTACCGAATTTCCCATAAAAATGTCTGGATTTATAAAAAATTTGTTCTATCCCCTTTGCGAAAATCCTGTCATACTAGAGACAGAAAACAGAGCCGACGGCTCAACTGAGTTTTTAGTATGATGAGAAATGAGGTTATTGCAATGAACAACAAGTCTCTGCTGTATCCCTGCGCTTCCACTTCCCGCCGTGTCGTCAGTCTGGACGGCATGTGGCGCTTCAGCTTCGACCCCAAGAGCGAGGGCGTCGAGAACAGCTGGGCAAACGGTCTGCCGGAGAGCATCTCCATGCCCGTTCCCGCATCCTTCTGCGACTTCTTCACCGACAAGGAGTCCCGCGAGTACTGCGGCGATTTCTGGTATGAGACCGATTTCTTCGTTCCCGGCGAGTGGAGCGGCAAGGACATCGCCATCCGTTTCGGCTCTGCCACCCATCACGCCCGCGTGTTCGTCAACGGTGTTGAGGTCGTCCAGCACGAGGGCGGCTTCCTGCCCTTCGACGCAGTCGTGACCGACATCGTCCGCTACAACCAGTACAACAAGCTCAGCGTCCTGCTGAACAACGAGCTGAACGAGTACATGCTGCCCGCCGGCAATACTTCTGTGCTGTCCAACGGCAAGAAGGTCGCTGCTCCCTACTTCGACTTCTACAACTACGCCGGCATCCATCGCCCTGTGAAGCTGATGGCTCTGCCCACCGAGCGCATCCTCGACTACTCCGTCAAGCACCGTCTGACCGCTGACGGCGCTGAGGTCGATTACACCGTCACCACCAACGGCGAGCACGAAGTCACCGTTGAGCTGTACGACGGCACGACCAAGGTCGCCGAGTCCACCGGTAAGACCGGCACTCTGGTGGTCAAGGACGCAAAGCTGTGGAACGTCCACGCTGCTTATCTGTACAACATCGTCATCCGCATCCACGACGGCAACGCCATCGTCGATGCGTACACCGAGAAGATGGGCATCCGCACCTTCGAGATCAAGGACGGCCACTTCCTGCTGAATGGCAAGCCCGTCTACCTGCGCGGCTTCGGCAAGCACGAGGATGCTGACATCCGCGGCCGTGGTCTGGACCTCGCCACCGTCAAGCGCGATTACGAGCTGATGAAGTGGATCGGCGCCAACTGCTTCC
>URVW01000055.1 GCA_900551435.1 uncultured Faecalibacterium sp. | reverse complement strand
ACGGCGGTGTTGCCGCGGCCGCGGCGGGTCTTGACGCGCAGACCGCGGTCGGTGTGGTCCATCAGACACTGGGTGACGACCATATCCTTGACGCCGCCGCTCATCTCGCTGCCGATGACGATGCCGCCATGGCCCTTGTCCAGCAGACAGTTGCGGATGACGGTGTGCTCGCAGCTCTTCTTGAGCTTCATGCCGAGGAACACCTTGCTGGCCTTCATGGCGATGCAGTCATCGCCGACGTGGATGTTCACGCCGATGATGCGGGTGTACTCGCAGCTCTCCGGATCGATGCCGTCAGTGTTGGGGGCGTTGTAGGGGTTGTTGATGTTGAAGTTCAGCAGGTCCAGATGCTTCACGAAGATGGGGTGGATGGTCCACGAATAGCTGTTCTGGACCGTGATGCCGTGGAGACAGACGTTCTCGCTGTCCACCATGGCGACGGCGCGGGGACGCCATGCGATCCGCTTGACCTTCGGGTTCACCCACCAGTCGCCGTGCTGGGCGTCGCAGTCCAGCGTGCCCTCGCCGGTGACGACGACGTTCTGCACCTGCGTGATGTTCAGCAGTCCGGCAAAGCTGGAAAGCGGGTTGCCCTCCCAGCCGGTCAGATAGTATTCATCGACCTCGTTCTCGCTGGGCAGGACACCCGGCAGGATGGGGTAGTGAGTGCGGTCGTTGTCGCCCAGCAGGACTGCGCCCTTTTCGAGGTACAGGGTGGTGTTGCTCTTCATGAACAGGCTTGCGGTGCGGTAGCGTCCGGCAGGGACGTAGATCGTGCCGCCCGCAGGGCAGGTGGACAGGGCCGCCTGAAGCTTGAGGGTGTTGTCGGTCTCACCGTCGGCCACCAGACCGTAACGGGAGGCGTCCACGAAGAACGTCTCGTCCTCGGTGCGGAAGCCAAGGGTCAGCACTTCGCCTTCGGCTTCGACCGTGACGGTGTACGCAGTGGAGGGGGTCAGCGAGAAGAGGGAGAACACGTTGGTGTTGCAGTCCTCATAGACGGATTCGCCGTTGAGCAGCACCCGGAACGGATGAGCCGGACGGAAGCACAGGCCGTTTTCCAACTCAAAGACGGCGCTGCGGGTCATGGAACGGATCAGGGATAGCTTCATAAACAGATCAGCCTCCTTGGGCATTTTTCAGATGGGTTTCGACTTGCCCGCACGCGGCGGACGTGATACACTGAAGGACAGAGGACAGCTTTTCCTCTGTTGTATCCATTATAGGATCATAGAGGGCAAAAGACAAGTAGGAGAACGGAACGATGAAGGCAGAACGGGAAAAACTGAACGCAAAAGTGGTGGCGGAGCAGCTCCGGATGACGGGCGGCGGACTTCTGCTGCCCGATGACGACGAGACATGCCGCATCCTGATGGTGTCCGGCGGAAGCTGCACCCTGCAGCGCGGGGACGTTTCGCTGCTGGTCAACCCCGGCTGCGTGCTGCTGCTCGGCCCGGGCGGCGGAGAACTGCAGCAGGTCGGCCACCTTGCCCCGGAACTGACGGAGTGCCGGTTCCCGGCGGGGGTGTTCCCGGAGATGAAGAGCGCGATGCAGCGGGATTATGCGCCGATGTTCGAGCCGGAACAGCAGATCACGCTGTACGGCCCGGTCCAGTGGTCCGGTCGGCTGCGCACCCTGCTCAACCTGATGCGGAGCGCTTCCGGCGAGCCGGACTGCCCCGGGACCATCTACCTGCTCCTTCTGCTGCACTATGTGGAGCAGGAGTTCCACGCCGAGCGCCAGAGCATCCGGCCCCGCAATGAGACGATCGAGCAGGTCTGCGCCTACCTTGCGGCGAACTATCAGCAGAAATTCTCGCTCACCGATGTGGCGGCGCGGTTCTACCTGTCGCCGTATTACCTCAGCCGCCTGTTCCGGCGGGTGACGGGCCAATCCATCGTGGATTACATCAATGGACGCCGCATCGAAGCGGCCCAGCGGCTGCTGGAGACCACCGATTTGAGCATCAGCGCCGTGGCAGAGCAGACTGGGTTTGCATCGGCGGCCCACTTCCGCCGCGTGTTCCGCGAGGAGATGGGCGTCGGCCCGCTGCAATACCGCAAGAGCCACCGCAGTTAAATAGAAACACCCCCTGTGTGTTGAGCACAGGGGGTGTTTTCGCGTTGCGTCAGAAGTTCCGTCCGCGGGAAGAAGAGCGATCAGCCCTTGACAGCACCGGCGGAGATACCCTCAACGAACTGGTCCTGTGCACAGAAGAAAACGATCAGCTGCGGCAGGATGGAGATCAGGGACAGAGCCAGAATACGGTTCCATGCAAAGCCGGTATCACCGTCCATGGACAGCTTGACGAACAGGGACATCGGGTACTTTGCGGGGGTCTGCACATAAAGCAGGGGACCCATGAAGTCGTTGCAGCTCCACATGAACTGGAACAGTGCGCAGGACACCAGAGCGGGCATCAGCATGGGCACGATGACCTTGTACAGGGTCTGGAAGGAGCTGCAGCCGTCGATGGCGGCAGCCTCGTCCAGATCACGCGGGACATTGCGCATGAACTGCACCAGCTGGTAAACGAAGTAAGTCTCCGTTGCGAATGCGGTGTGGACCCAGATGGCCAGATAGAACGGGCTGTTGACCCAGCCGAACTTGGTGTACAGCAGGAACTGAGGAACGTTCAGAACGACCTGCGGCAGGAACAGGGTGGCCAGCATGATGCTGAACAGGATCTTCCGGCCGGGGAAGTCAAAACGGCCAAAGCCGTAAGCTGCAACACAGGAGGAAACAACGGTGCAGATGACCTTGGGCAGAACATAAGAATAGGTGTTCAGCATGGCCTGCAGGATGTTGATGGAACCGCCGAAGTTGTTCAGCGCGTTCCGGTAGCCCTCCAGAGTGGGGTTCTTGATCCACAGGCCGATGCCTGCAAAGATCTCGCTGTTGTCCTTAAAGGTAGCGCTGACCATCCACAGCAGAGGATAGATCATGATCAGGCCGACCAGGATCAGGACGAAGTACTTGAAAAACGTCGCGATGGCGTTGGATGCTTTCATTCCCATACTGTCACACCTTACCTTTCATCCGAGTAGTAGACCCACTTCTTCTGGCTGGTGAAGGCGATGATCGTCAGGATGCAGACGATGACGAACATGATCCATGCCAGAGCGGAAGCCATGCCCATCTGGTTCGACTTGAATGCGTAGTTGTAGACCAGAATGGAAATGAGGGTGGTGGAGTTACGCGGACCGCCGTTGGTGATGATGAAGGGACCATTGAACTCCTGGAATGCCTGGCAGATCTGAGTGACCAGGTTGTAGAAGATGATGGGGGTGATCATCGGAACGGTGATGGAGAAGAACTGCTTCCACTTGCCAGCGCCGTCGATGGTGGCAGCCTCGTACAGGTCTGCGGGCACGCCCTTCAGAGCGGCGAGGAACAGGACCATAGCGGAACCGAACTGCCAAATGCGCAGGAAGCAGATGATCCACAGCGCGTAGTTGGGGTCAGACAGCCAAGAGGGACCCTGTGCTTGGCCGAAGGTGACGGCACGGATGATGGTGTTGACCAGACCGTCATCACGGAACACGGCCTTCCACAGAACAGCGATGGCGACCGAGCCGCCCAGAATGGACGGGATGTAGTAAACGGTACGGAACAGGTTCACGCATGCGATCTTGAAGTTCAGGATGTATGCGATGAACAGCGCGAAGATCAGCTTCAGAGGCACGGTGATGAACGCGTACTTGAAGGTGGTGACCAGCGCCTTGGTGATCTTGGCATCGGTGAACGCGGTGACGTAGTTCATCACGCCGTACTGATGGATGCCGTTGAAGAAGTTCATGTCAGTAAAGCTGTAGTACAGCGACTGACCGAAGGGAATGGCCTTGAACACGATGAAGCCGATGATCCAAGGGATCAGATAGAACAGGCCCTGCCACTTGTCGAAGAACTTCTGGGCCGGGGTACGCCCCAGAGAGGGCGCTTTACTTTCTTTCATCCGGGAATCCTCCTTTTGTGGGTTTTCTTTTTGTGTGACAAAACCGCGCGTCACACTTTGGAAACAAATTTGTCAGAGATTTGTAACCAGCACCTGAGAAAAAAGGGGCATCAGGCCTACGGGCGGTCGATGCCCCTTGTATGTACCTGAACTCAGGTCAGAAGGTCAAAATCAGACGGTGTAACCAACAGCAGACATGCCGTCCAGCAGGGTGTCGACGACGTCAGCGCCAGCAGCGTTGTCGTAGTCAACGGTGTCGAAGACTTCCTGATAAGTACCAGTGCCGGTAGCCTTCAGGTCAGAAGCCTCGAACAGGGGATCCAGCTGGCAGGAAGCGAAGGCCATGACCTTGCCGTTTGCCTCTGCGACCAGATCATTGATCTTGCCGGCAGCCTGAGCGGAAGCCAGACCAGCCTTGGAAGCGGGGATGCCGCACTCGGAACCGATGATGGCAGCGCCGTCGCCGTTCCACAGATACTCGATCAGGGTAGCAGCCTCAGCGGGGGTCTGGCAGGTCTTGGTGATGGCCATGCCCATGGAGACCTTGGAGAAGCCTCCGTTGTAATCGCCGAACTTGATCTCTTCGCCAACGGTGAAGCCAGCCTTGTTGTCCTCGTCCAGAGCGTCCTGATACTTGGAAGCAGCGGAATCCCACTCGAAGATGCCGGCGATCTTACCGGTGATCCACTCGTTGGACTGGTGGGTAGCACCGTCGCCGTTTGCACCGTAGTAGGTGGGCAGCGGCATGATGACGTGGCCGTCAACCAGGCTCTTGATGAAGTCGATGCCCTCTGCGATCTCGTCAGCGGTGTAGTTCAGGGTAGAAGTGGTGGGATCTGCCCAGTCCTTGCCGTACTTGGACTCGAGGTAGAAGACCATCAGGATCATACGGTCGTATGCGCCCAGGTGCAGGGGATAGTAGTCATCGCCCAGCTTCTCCTGGAAAGCCTTGCCGGCTGCGAACAGGTCGTCCTCGGTCTTGGGCACATCGGTGATGCCAGCCTTGTTGAAGGTGGTCATGTTCCAGTAGAAGATACGGCCGGTCATGGAGATAGGAACGCACTGCTGAGCGTTTGCAACGTTGCAGGCTGCCAGCTTGGCGTCATCCCACTGAGACAGGTCCAGATACTCGGTGACGCTGTTCAGATCGAGGAAGGTCTGGCCGTTGCCGGAGTAGTTGTACAGCCAGTTCCAGTTGATCTGGCAGACATCCTCAGCCACGCCGCCGGCGAACTTGGTGGACATGGTGTCCTCCCAGCCGGACCATGCAGCGAAGGTGGGGTTGACGGTGATGTTGCTGTGCTCAGCAGAGAAAGCCTTGATGGCATCCTGATAAGCGTTGTGACGGGACTCGCCGCCCCACCAGCTCATGGTCAGGGTGACGGGATCGCTGCTCAGGCCGCCGACAGCCTCAACGGAAGCTGCGGTGGAAGAAGCAGTCGAAGAAGCTGCGGTGGAGCTGCCGCCGCATGCAGCCAGCAGACCAGCAGCGCCCACAGCGCCGGTGACCTTCAGAAAATCACGACGAGAAATTGCCTTGCTCATTTTTGTTCTCCTCCTAATATAGAAAACATGTGCTCAGCGGCCTTATCTGCAAAAGGCTCGTTGTATACAATTATGATAGCAAAAGAAACTGGAAAAAGAAAGATGTAAATTGAAGAGATGCACACAAAAAACGTACAAATCTTGCTCTCGTGTTTTGCGCGATTTTGACGTCATTGCCGAAATGAATAAACTTGAACGAAAAAACTGTGCAACATGTATACTTCGACAGATTGCATAGAAAATAGGGGATGAACTCTGACAAA
This sequence comes from uncultured Faecalibacterium sp., assembly GCA_900551435.1. Classification (GTDB taxonomy): domain Bacteria; phylum Bacillota; class Clostridia; order Oscillospirales; family Ruminococcaceae; genus Faecalibacterium. Next base: position 9,944 of record URVW01000055.1, on the reverse strand, counting down.
CCCCCTAAAATTGCAATATTTTTGTAACCAATTCGGAAAATTGCGTGGTTGTGTTGTATACAACATGTGAAAAAGATGACAATATCGGGAAAATGTAAACTGATATATCAATAGTGCAAAAAACGCGCGAAGTTGGATACAACTGATATATCACCTGTGGAAATTCGGCGAAAAAAAGCGCCGTCCGGCGGGACAGCGCTCTAAAAAGAATACATCTTTTTCGAAAAATAGTACAAAATGGACGAAGGGGAGCGGATTCTTTTTCTGCAGAAGATCACCGGGCTGCCCGACGGGCGTAAAACGCGCGGCGCTCCCGGAAATAGCACTGAGGGCACATGCTGACGTACTGGACGTCGTTCTCAAGGTCGATGGCGACCTGTTCGCCCTCAAAGACGAATTCGCCGTTGACCTTGCGGCAGTTGCAGGTGGCTTTGCGGCCGCAGGTGCAGATGGTCTTCATCTCCTCGATGGTGTGGGCCAGCTCCAGCAGACGGGTGGAGCCGGGGAAGCCCTTGAGCGAAAAGTCCGACCGCAGACCGTAGCAGATGACGGGGATGTTCAGATCGACCGTGACCATGAACAGCTGCTCGGCCTGTTCCGGCGTGAAGAACTGGCTCTCGTCGCAGAGGATACAGGCCAGTTTCTGGGTCTGGCTGGCCGTGCGGACGGCTTCGAACACGTCCATCTCCGGCGGGATGAGCAGATCGGCCTTCCGCCGGACGCCCAGACGGCTGACCAGCTCGCCGCCGCCCTTGGTATCGACCTGCGGCTTCAGGATGAGCACCTGCATCCCCTGTTCTTCGTAGTTGTGCGCGACCTGCATCAGCGCGGTGCTCTTGCCGCTGTTCATCGCGCCGTAACGGAAATATAGCTTTGCCATCAAATTCTCCTTTATGCGGCACAAAATCAACCTCTCAGTCTCGCATCCGCTCGACAGCTCCCCTATATAGGGGGAGTCTCTGGCGAAGAGAAAAAGCTTTCCGCAATGCCAAGGCCTCTCCTATCAGGAGAGGTGGCATCGCGCAGCGATGACAGAGAGGTTGATCCTGTACAGTAGTACCTTATAATAAGGAAAGGCTCAGTCCTGATTGCGGAGCCGGTAGCCCAAGCTCATCAGGCTGTCGCCAAGGTGGACGTTCTCGACCACGACCTCGGGATAAGAGACCGACAGGTCATAGTGGGAGAAGTTCCAGAAGCCCTTGATGCCCATGCTGACCAGACGGCCGCTCAGCTCTTCGGCGCCGCTGCGGGGCACGCAGAGAACGGCGACTTCGGGCTGGTGCTCTGCGCAGAAGGCTTCCAGCTGGTCGATGTGTAAAATTTGGATGCCGTTGATCTCCTTGCCGACTTCCTCGGGGGAATTGTCAAAGGCCGCGATGAGCTTGTAGCCGTTGGTGTCGGTGGTGATGAAGCGGCTGACCGCCTTGCCCAGACGGCCGCAGCCGATCAGGATGGTGGGCAGCCGATCGCCGTTGCCGAACAGCAGCTGTTCGAGGATGGACAGCAGGTTCTCGACCGAGTAGCCGATGCCCTGACGGCCGTTCACGTCGCCGATGCAGTTGAAGTCCTGCCGCACCTGCGAAGCGGTCGTGCCCATCTGGGCGGCCAGCTCGCGGGAAGAGATGCTGGTGATGCCGTCATTTTTGAGCGTGCGCAGGTAGCGGTAGTACTTGGGCAGACGTTTGATCACCGGAAGAGAGGCTTTGCCGGGAGTATTCATGGGAGTTTCTCCTTTCATCCATTCCGTGCCGGGTTCCCCGCGCCCATCGTGGCGCACCGGCAGATTCAAAGAGTTTTGAACAATAATGATACATCTTTGTCAATCTATTTGTTATCTAAAGTATACTGCGGATGTGAAGAATGTCAAATATCTTGGCGCAATTTTTTCAAAAGTTAAGAAATCTTAACCGCCGCATAACCATCTGGCGGGCGGGGAACCCTGAAAAAAACGAATTTGGAGGGGCTTATGGCAGAACAGGAAGCAAAAAATACCCCCGTAGAGGAACAGCGGCTGGAGAAAGAGCAGATCGAGGATCTGGGCAGTGTTTACCGCACCAAGGGCGCTCATGCCATCCACTGTCTGACGGTGGTGGGGCAGATCGAGGGCCATGTGGAAGCGCCGCAGGGCCAGAAAACCACCAAGTATGAGCATGTCATCCCGCAGCTGGTGGCGGTGCAGGAGGACCCGGCGGTGGAAGGGCTGCTGGTCATCCTGAACACGGTCGGCGGCGATGTGGAAGCGGGGCTGGCGCTGGCCGAGCTGATCGCCAGCATCTCGAAGCCGAGTGCGGCGGTGGTGCTGGGCGGAGGGCACTCCATCGGCATCCCGCTGGCGGTCAGCGCCCAGCGGAGCTTCATCGTGCCGACGGCCACCATGACCGTCCACCCGGTCCGGCATTCCGGCATGATCTTGGGTGTGCCGCAGACGATGCGGTGGTTCGAGCAGATGCAGGAGCGGATCACTGGTTTCGTGGCGGGGCACAGCGGCATCTCCGAAGAGCGCTACACCGAACTGATGCTCCGCACCGGCGAGCTGGTCATGGATGTGGGCACAGTGCTGGACGGCCGGAAGGCCGTGCGGGAAAAGCTCATCGACCAGCTGGGCGGCATCTCGGATGCGTTGGACTGGCTGTATAAAGAGATCGAAAAATAACAAAAAGAGGAAAAAACATCCATCGGTTGTTGTTGCCATTTGAACGCTCCCGTGGTACAATGAAAGAATCGAATACTATGGGAACAAAGGATACAGGTTTTTAACGGAAGATGGCAAACAGAAAACGAAAATCAACTGCAAAACGCGCACCTTCGCGCAGAAAGAGCCGCGCACAGGAGCGGATGCCCGCAGGGCTGGGCACGCTGTTCGCGGGGCTTCTGCTCATCGTGCTGGCCTTTGTGGAGGGTGCATCGGTCTGGAAAGCGATGCACGAAATTTTATTTGGCCTGTTCGGCTGCGGCAGCTTTGTGCTGGGCGCGGCGGTGTGCTATCTGGCCATTTTGTATACCCGCGGCGAGGACCTGATCGGACAGGCGTTCAAGCTGATGCTGGGCCTGATCTTCGCCAGCGGCACGGTGATCGTGTTCTCGGACATCCCCGCCAACATTCCGGCCGCGCGGATGGTGGCCGCGTGCTATCAGAACGGCGTCGATGCGTGGCTGGGCGGCGGCGCGATCGGTGCGCTGCTGGGCGGCAATCTGCTGCTGCTCTGCGGGCGTCCGGCGGCGAACCTCGTGATGGTCGTGCTGGCCTTGTGCGCCAGCCTGTACATCTTTGATATCACCCCTGCCGAGTTGTGGCAATGGCTGTGTGATCTGGGCGGGAACGTCCACGCCAAAGGCGCAGCTCTGTATGCGCAGAACGAGGTCCGCCGTGCCCAGCGCTTGGAAGAGCGCGCCGCCCGCGAAGCTTACAGCGAGGAAGAAGCCGACGACGATTCCGAAGAGATCTACGGCGCAGACCCGGAAAATGCCGCCGCAGAGCCGGAGAAAGTGGAATCTCCCGGCTGGCTGTCCGGCATTTTCAGCTGGGGCCACAAGGTGACCAAGGAGATGGAAGGCAAGGCTGCGCCGGAACCCGTGGACGAATCGCTGGGCTATGAGCCGCCCGCGCTCCAGCCGGAACCGGCCCCTGCCCCGCAGGAGACGCCCGCATTCACGCCGGTGCAGGTGGGCACGCCCCATCCCCGGGCGTCGTTTGACATCGACCTCGGCCCGGACAGCACCCCCGTCGTGGAGGGCGGCAGCGAGCCAATCGAACCCTTCATCGTGGGTCCGGGCGGCACATTCGGGCAGGACCCGCTGTACAAGGCCGCGCCCCGCGCCATCGTGAAGCCGGTGGTCCCGGACGCCATCGAGACGGCGGCAGAGGATTTCTTTGCAAAGCCTGAGGCCCCGGCGGCATCGGTCACGCCAGAAGCGCCCGCCCCGGCAGAAAAGCTGCCGACAGCGGAACCGGAAGAAGCGCCGGGAGAGGAGCTTTCGAACACCTTCCGGACTCCGACGCTCCCCACGACCGACGAACCTTCGGTCCCGGTCCGGGTCATGGCCGACAATGTGATGGCGATGCGTTCCGAGCCGGACGAGGACGGCTGGATCAGCATTACGTCCGAACCGGTCGAGGAAAAGGACATCAATACGCTGGTGGCGGCGGCGATGGAAAAGCCCGCAGCAGGCGAACAGGCCGCCGCGACCGCCCCCGCCGAGGAGCCGGAAGCCGAAGAGAGCTATCAATATCAGTATCCGGGCATCGACCTGTTCGAGAAAGCGCCCGAGGAAAGCGACCCCAACGCGCAGGACGAGCTGAAAGCAAACGCACAAAAGCTCGTGGATACGCTGGAAAGCTTCGGCGTCCGCACCCGTGTGCTGGATATCTCGCGCGGCCCGTCGGTCACGCGGTATGAGGTCCAGCCCATGGCGGGCGTCAAGATCAGCCGCATCACCTCGCTGGCGGATGATATCGCCCTGAACCTTGCCGTCGCGGACGTCCGCATGGAAGCGCCCATCCCTGGCAAGCCCGCGGTGGGCATCGAAGTGCCCAACCACAAAAAAACGCCGGTCTATATCCGGAGCGTGTTCGAGAGCCAGAGCTTCCTGCGGATGACTTCGCCGCTGGGCATCGCGCTGGGCAAGGACATCGCCGGTGTGGCGCAGGTGGCTGACCTGTGCAAGATGCCTCATCTGCTGATCGCGGGCAGCACCGGCAGCGGCAAATCGGTCTGCGTCAACAGCATCATCATGAGTCTGCTGTTCCGGTCCAGCCCTGAGGATGTCAAGCTGATCCTGATCGACCCCAAAGTGGTCGAGCTGGCTGAATACAACGGCATCCCGCACCTGCTGATGCCGGTCATCACTGAGCCGAAAAAGGCTGCTGGTGCGCTGAGTTCGGCGGTGCAGGAGATGGAGCGGCGGTATCATCTGTTTGCGGAAAACAATGTCCGCGATATCAAATCCTTCAACAAGCTGGCGGCAACCGATCCGACATTGGAAAAGATGCCGTACATCGCCATTATCATCGACGAGCTGGCCGATCTGATGATGGTGGTGGGCAAGGACGTCGAGGACTCGATCTGCCGTATCGCGCAGAAGGCCCGTGCCGCCGGAATGCACCTCATCGTGGCGACCCAGCGCCCCAGCGTGGACGTCATCACCGGCCTGATCAAGGCCAACATCCCCAGCCGCATTGCGTTTGCGGTGTCCAGTCAGGTGGACAGCCGGACCATTCTGGACGGCGCCGGCGCCGAAAAGCTGCTGGGCATGGGCGATATGCTGTTTATGCCGGTCGGTGCGCCGAAGCCTATCCGCATTCAGGGCACGTTCGTGCGGGATGAAGAGATCAGCCGCGTGCTGGACTTCATCAAGAAGAGCGCGACGGTCCAATACGACGAAGCCATGATCGAAGCGATGGAAAAGCACGCCATCATGGACGGCAAAAAAGGCAGCTCCTCGGCGGATGCCGACGAGGATTCCGGCAGCGACCCGATGCTCAAACAGGCCGTGGAAGTGGTCATCGATGCCGGTCAGGCGTCCACAAGTCTGCTGCAGCGGCGGTGTAAACTGGGCTATGCCCGCGCCGCCCGCATCATGGACGAGATGGAGCAAAAGGGCATCATCGGCCCCTACGAGGGCGCAAAACCCCGCGCTGTGCTCATCAGCCGCCAACAGTGGCTGGAGATGCAGATGAACCAGCCGGATGAATGACCCTCTCCGGCATGGACCCGCTAAGGGCAGGAGAAAAATAAAGGAGCGACATGGAAAACACTTATACCGAATTTCTTCCCATCAACCGTGCGGACATGGAAGCGCGGGGATGGGATCAGCTGGATTTCGTGGTCGTGGGCGGCGACGCCTATGTAGACCACCCCAGCTTTGGCACGGCCATCATCAGCCGTCTGCTGGAAGCAGAGGGCTACAAGGTGGGCGTGCTGGCACAGCCCCGCTACAGTGACTGCGAGGATTTTAAGCGGTTCGGAAAGCCGAAGTACGGCTTCTTCATCGGCGGCGGCAATGTAGACAGTATGGTCAGCCACTACTCGGTGGCCAAAATTCCGCGTGCAGAAGATGAATATTCTCCGGGCGGCAAGGGCGGCGCACGCCCGGACCGCAGCGCGACGGTTTACACCAAGCTGGCCAAACAGGCCTATCCGGATCTGCCGGTCATTCTGGGCGGTCTGGAAGCTTCGCTGCGGCGGTTCGCGCATTACGACTACTGGCTGGACACGGTCCTGCCCAGCATCGCAGAGGATTCCGGCGCGGACATCATCAGCTTCGGCATGGGCGAGCACCAGACCGTCGCCATCGCCAAGCGGCTGGCGGCAGGGGAGCCGGTCAGCTCCATCACTGATGTGGACGGGACCTGCTACCTGACCGATTTTGACCATCTGCCCGAAAAGTATGTGGAGTGCGCGGGCTTCAAAAAAGTGGCTTCGGACAAGGTCGCTTATGCAAAGGCGTGCCGCATCCAGATGGACAATCAGGACGTCGTCAGCGGTCAGATCATCGTCCAGAAGCAGAGCGAAAAATACCTCGTGCAGAACATCCCGGCCAAGCCGCTGGTGCGCTGGGAGTTGGATAAGGTCTATGCGCTGCCCTACACCCGGCGGTATCATCCCATTTACGAGGCCATGGGCGGCGTGCCGGCCATCCGGGAAGTGCAGTTCTCCATCATCCAGAACCGTGGCTGCTTCGGCGGCTGCAATTTCTGCGCCATCCAGCTCCATCAGGGACGCCGCGTGACCAGCCGCAGCGCCGACAGCATTGTGGCCGAGGCTGAGCGGATGACCCACGAACCCGATTTCAAGGGCTATATCCACGACATCGGCGGCCCGACCGCCAACTTCCGGTTCCCGTCCTGTCGGGAGCAGATGCTTCGCGGCATGTGCAACGGCGGCAAGCACTGTCTTGCCCCCACGACCTGCTCCCATATGATCGTGGACCACAGTGACTACCTCAAAATTCTGCGCCGCGTGCGGGAGCTTCCGGGCGTGAAAAAGGTCTTTATCCGAAGCGGCATCCGGTTCGACTACCTGATGGCGGACCCGGACGACACCTTCTTCAAGGAGCTGGTCGAGTACCACGTCTCCGGTCAGCTGAAGGTGGCCCCGGAGCATTGCGCTCCCAACACCCTTGCGTACATGGGAAAGCCGCCCATTCAGACCTTCAACAAGTTCAAGGATAAGTTCTATGAGCTGAGCAAAAAGGCGGGCAAGAAGCAGTATCTTGTACCCTACCTGATGTCCAGCCACCCGGGCAGCACCCTGAACGATGCGGTCTATCTGGCGGAGTACCTTTATAAGAACCACATGCGCCCCGAGCAGGTGCAGGATTTCTATCCGACCCCCGGCACGGTGAGCACCTGTATGTTCTATACGGGTCTGGACCCCTACACCCTCAAGCCGGTGTTCGTGGAAAAGACCGCCGAAGGTAAGGCCCTGCAGCGTGCGCTGCTGCAATATTATGAGCCGCGAAACGCCGAAAAGGTCATCAAGGCGCTCAAGATGACCCACCGCGAGGACCTGATTCCGCTGCTGGTCCCGGCCGAGGGACGCCGCGCCGTCCAGCGCTCGGCACGCAGAGCCGAAGCGGCAGAAGTGACCATCCACAACGATGGAACTTACACCGTCCGGCCCAACAGCAAGAACGGCAAGGGTCATGGCAAGCCGCAGAACCGCTCTGCAGCTCCTGCTGGCCGTCAGCCTAGTCCCGGCGCACGCTTTGCGCCGCATTCGGCTCCGGGCAGCAAACCGAAAAAGAATCAACAGAAAGAGAATACGACGTGGAAAACAACAAATCGGAAAAAGTAAGGTTCTGGCGAAAGCCGTTCCAGCGGCTGGCGGCGCTGGCTCTGGCAGCGGCGCTGGCGCTGGGCCTTGCGGCCTGTGATGCGTCGTCGGTCATCCCGGGCGGGAGCGCAGATGTTCTCCCGAACCCCGCCGTCAGCGAGACGCAGAACTCCGGCGACCTTTCGAGCGACAGCTTCAAGATGCACTTCCTCGATGTAGGTCAGGCCCTCAGCGTGCTGGTGGAGTGCGACGGGCAGTATATGCTCTACGATGGCGGCAATGTGGACGACGGCAGCATGGTCGTCGCCTATCTGCAGAATCAGGGCGTGGAAGAGCTGCAGTATGTGTTCTGTTCCCATGCCCATGAGGACCATGTGGGCGGTCTGGCCGCTGCGCTGGCCTACTTCCCGGCGAACCATGTGTACAGCCCGGTGACGGAAGCTTCCACGACCTGCTTCAAGAACTTTGTGAAGTACACCCAACAGCAGGGCTTGCAGGTGGAAGTGCCCGCCGTGGGCACAGTCTGGCAGCTGGGCAGCGCGACCGTGACCCAGCTCGGCCCCGTGGGACAGTACAGCGACACCAATGATACCTCGATCGTCCTCCGCATCGATTACGGTGCGACCAGCTTTCTGCTGACGGGTGACATGGAAGCGACCGCCGAGCGCGACCTCGTGAACAGCGGCGCGAACCTGAACGTCGATGTGCTTCAGGTGGGACATCACGGGTCCAGCACCTCGACGAGCTATGTGTTCCTGAACGCAGTCCTGCCCGAAATGGGCATCATCTCCTGCGGGGTCAACAACAAATACGGCCACCCGCATGAGGAGACGCTGAGCATCCTGCGGGATGCGGACGTGGATGTCTACCGCACCGACCTGCTGGGGACCATCGTGATCGGATCGGACGGCCAGAACTACACCATCCGCACCGACAAGACCGCGACCGACGCCGAGCTGAACCCCACCGACCCGGCAGCTGCCAGCACGGCCCAGACCGCATACATCGGCAATGTGAACTCGAAAAAGTTCCATCTGCCCACCTGCTCGAACCTCCCGGCGGAGAAGAACCAGATCCTCTTCACCAGCTACGACGAGGCTATTGCCGCAGGATACACGCCCTGCAGCACCTGCATCAAATAAGAAAAGGCAAAGGGCCTTCCCGGCAGTTTCCGGGAAACCCCTTTGCTCTTTGATGCATGGATGATAGAACGCCCCCTCCCGGCGGATGCCGGAAGGGGGCGTTCTGCTTTATGAGAAGGTTGGAGAGAAAGCCTGATTACTTGTTGCCCTTGTAATCCAGCGGCAGACTGGTCCAGCGGGCACGGAAGTGGAAGGCGGCATCCTTCGGCTGACGCTGACGGGTGAAGATGCCCTTCTTGTTGCCGTTGACACGCAGGATGCCCTCGGTGGTCTGGAAGTCTGCGAAGTTCCAGACCAGCTCGCCCTGCACGAAGTCGTAGCTGTCAAAGACGTTGTGGTTCATGTCGAGGTACTCGTTCTGGTATTCCTGGCTCCACATGACGCTGGGCAGCTTGTGCTCGGTGGGCATGGTGTCGGCGCCGTACTCGGTGAAGATCATCGGGCGGCCGTTCAGGACCTGTGCCCAGCCGTCCATCTCCTTGCGGAAAGCGGCCTCGGCATCAACGATGCCCATGCCGCCCATGACGTACCAGCCGTAGTAGCGGTTCAGGCTGATGAAGTCAGCGAACTGCTGGCCCTTGCTGTTGTTGGGCAGGCTCATCATGACGACGGCGTAGGTGCGGGGGCGCTTCTGGGGATCCAGCTCGTGGGCCAGATCGAACAGGGTCTTGAAGTAAGCTTCCGTGCCCTCGCTGGTGCACTGAGGCTCGTTCAGGATGCTCCATGCGATGACAGAAGCGTGGTTCTTATCGCGGTTGATCATGTCGGTCAGAGCGTCCTTGTGGTTCTCCAGCAGCTGGGGGGTGGTGTCCTTCTCGAACCAGCCGACCTTCTTGCCGTTGCCCTGATTTGCAGCGAGGAAGTTCATGGTGCTCTCCATGAAGCCGACAGCGGGGACTTCGTCGATGATCAGGAAGCCCTCTTCATCGGCCATCTGGTACAGCTCTTCGGCATAGGGATAGTGGCTGGTGCGGAAGCAGTTGGCGCCGATCCACTTCATCAGCTCGTAATCGCGCTTGACGGTGGC